>CALCFG010000038.1 GCA_937900565.1 uncultured Erysipelotrichaceae bacterium | reverse complement strand
GTACGGTGGTGTGAGAGGACGAAAATTGAAATAATCAATTTTCTCCTACTCGATTGCTAAATTTATATACTTTTCCATGTGTTGTTTTGCTTTATTACTGTACTCGTTAAATTTGTCATCATTATGCATGTTTCGATATATTTCGGCAACTAAGAATTCGTCCATAAAGACCTCATTACTTGAGTTTGATTCAATTCGTGATAACAAATCATTCAATTTATCGTTGTTTTTTAAAATCAATATGTCATTAATTTCATCAAGATATTGCTTTGTTGATTCGTCCATTTCCATACCTTTCAAAGCTTCATAACACATTTTGCAATGGGCTGTATCTTGAGTGGCGATAAAATATTGAAGTCCTCTCATGTAAACAGCTTTCTTCTGTGCGCTGTTTAAATTTAGTTTCGATAATAAATCAAAGTAATGAATAATACGCTCGTTGTTATTTTCAATTAGTGCTGCATTCATGCATAAAAAATGGCGGTTATATTCTGGAATGTATTTAATAGTAGTGGGTTGATTAACGGCATCGTATAGTTCACTAAATTTTTGTTGTGTTACAAGTTCTACTAAATGGTCTGATATCTTTTTGCGTTTTGTTATATGATTCAACTGAAAAATGGCCATGATTGCAATAAGTGCAATACAAACAATTGTAATTAAATTCATGATAATTATTCTCCTTTAAATTCTGGTAAAAATATTTCACTAATATATGCTAATTCAGTAGCGGGTATAGAAATACCAAAACTGTTACCGGCATATTCTAAGTTTTGTTGGATTACGTGAATCAAATAAGAATGATCTTTATAAAATTGATTCACTTTTTTATACTCCCATGGTTCGTTTTTAATCACACGTTCTAACATATTTGTGCAATGGCAAATGTACTTAACAGCTAATGCTTCGCTATAAGGAATAGCTAACTCTTTTAATGTATTATTTAGGCAAGTTAGTAATACATCAACCGCTTTGTGTGTGTCAATAAATGATACAGTATTGCTAATAATACGATTACGTATTTGTTCGATAAAAGTGTTTTGTGGCATTTGTTGGATTGTTGGTGCTTCTTTGTTTATTCCGCTTGCTAAAGCGTCCAAATCATTGATAGCACTCATACTTTGTTGCACAATCCCAATTAATCCACTTAAATTAATATTGCTTACGGTACGTGCAGGTATTCCGGTTTCTCGGTAAACATAATCACCAATCGATGTTAATGGCTCCATATCACACACCACTAAAACACCTACACCGTTATTGATTTGATTGGCTTTAATGCACGCTAATTCTAAACAATCATTAATTTGCATAGAACTGGAATAATCGATGGCATCTAATGTGTATTTACCATGGATATTTTCTTTAATAAATTCAACCATTTGCGAAGCAATACTATTGCCATGACAAATAACCAATATTGCGACGGTTGTGTGATTAGCCCATTGATTTGCAATGGCTATATAGGAAGCTAGAAAGTCAATTTCACGACTGGATGGAGTGAATGAATACGTTTGGCCAAAGCTTTCATAAATATCTTTAGCTAACTGGTATTCTTGTGTGTAAATAGGCTCAGTGAGTGAAGGCGTGTCCTCAATGTTCGATTGATCCGTATACTGAATTCGTTTTAAATAATTGGTAATATGCAATAAAATGCCATAGAGCAATTGTGTATTACTTTGTAATAGTTTATATTCTGGGCGTTCTTGTAATTTGCTTAAGGTAACTTGCATTACATAGGGATTGATGGCTACTCTTAATGACTGTAATTGTGCATCGGGGCAATCCTTTAATACGTTAATATTCTCCCTAACATAATTATCGATATTGTCTAATTCCTCAATATCTTTATTAAATTCACCGATGAATTGATTGATACGATGGTCTTTAAATGCATCGGGTGCATTGGTGAAAATTTGCTGTGCGCTACTGGAACCATCACTTTCAAATTGTAAATAATTATTTGGAATACATGATAATAAGGAAATAATTCGAGCGTTGCTGATTGTTGAGTCTTGCGATTGCGAAAGCATGTTTAATGATAGGCAATCGTAAGTAAGGTAAATGGATTTGTTTTTGATATTGGGTGTATTTAGAAATGCTCTGGAACATGCCAATTGAATTTCATTGCGTAAATCGGATATGTTGTTAGGATATTTTTGTAGAGCAAACATCGCGATGATATCTTTATGAATACGGATTGAAATACCGGTGTTTTTTGCTTCTTGAGAAAGCAATGCCATGATTAATTCTAGTTTTTCATAAATTCCGCGCTGATCGATATCGCTAAGTTTTAAATGGATTGGGGTAGCACTACTGAGTGTTTCAATTAAACGATTATCTTCTTTTAAAGAAGTCGTAAGAATAATCATCGTTTTTAGTGGCATTGGATTGGAAGTGTGAGTTGTGGTATATTTCTTTTTTTGTAAAATCATTGATAATAAAGTTTGACTTGTGTAGGAAAGATTTTCCACTTGTTCAATGATTAATACACCGTCTTCGCATTGTTCTAAAACACCAACTTTTCCTTTCCCTTTATCAACACCTGTTAATGCTTGAACAAATAAATTGGCATCATTTTGATAGTTTTGGGCATATAACGTCATCACCGGTACTTTTTCTTTATGCTTTATTTTGCATAGGTATTCCACCATTTGATTCGCTAATAAGGTTTTCCCAACACCAGAATTCCCGTATATAATGCTTGGAATACCATAGGGTGGATACGAGATGGCAGATTTTGCTGTAAAAATAACATCAGATAATGAACCATTGGCGCCAATGATGCTATCCAGTGGTCCTTTTTCGTTACTAAGTGTATTTTCTTTTGTAACCGTATTTTCAGAAGCTTCATGTAAGTAATTACTAATTTTATCTCCGTTATTTATGATGGAGGGGAAGAATGAATTTGGATAGTGTTTTGTTAATGAATGATAATCTAAGTAGAACACTGGTTTACCATGCATTTTAATTAATTTACCTGCCTTCCATAGGGCGTTTAAATCTTTGCTAACATTTGCCCTATCCAATTGTAGGTCTAATGAAGTATTTAATGCATCTGCACCATTATTATCGTTTAATTGATTGGACGCAATTAACTGTTCGCTTAATGTATGAACATATTCCATGATTTTTTCTTGTCGAGTCGCCATTCAGTGTTCCTTTCATTAATTAAAGCGTGTCAAAAATAAATAAAGTGTGTTATTTGTTTTCTTATTTCACATAGTTAAAGGCTAAGTGTGTTAAATTTTGGGCAAAACGGCATAAATTTGTGTTATCTGTGTCGTTAATACAGTTATATCATGGTTTATTTTGAATAAAAACATGTGTGTAGTAAATTACACACATTTAATGTGTGTTGATGTAATCAATGAATTCGCAAAATTTGTAAACGTTTACACGATCAGTTATAGTAATGCCATCAGCTAAGAAATAAGAAAGAAGGGAATATCTTATGAGCAAAGTATTGTTATTAAGTCATGCATGCTTAAGTCAGGAAATCTACAATGCTATTGAATTAATCATGGGCAAAGTAGATGAGCGTGTGAGTTATTTAACGTTACCTTATGGCGTTGATATTGATCAATACCAAAAACAAATTGAAGATAAAGTTTTGGATGCAGGAAAGGAGGGGATTTTAATCGTAACTGATTTATTCGGTGGTTCACCCTTTATGGTGAGTGCTAGAGTTTATCAAAAACATCATGAAAATATACCGATGGAAATTGTTACGGGAATGAATCTGCCAATGTTAGCAGAACTTATGATCAATTTGGATAAAACAGCACCAGAGTTAAAGAAAGTTGCAATGAATGCTGGTATACAAGGTGTGGTAGATTTTACACAAAAAATTTAAGGAGAATAATATGGCAATAAAAATGTTAAGAATTGATGACCGCTTGATCCACGGTCAAATTGTTACAGCATGGGCAAAAAACATTCATGCAGATAAAATTTGGATCGTAGATGATGGGGTGGCTAAAGACGATTTCATTAAAGGTATCATGCAAATGGTTGCACCTAGTGATCGTGAACTTATCATTACAGGATTAGCAGAAATGCCAACAATGGCAAAAAAATTAGATGCAGAATCAGGAAATACTTTAATTCTTGTTAAGTATCCTTATGTAGCGCAAGAAATCTTTAAAGCAGGTATTAGCTTAAAAGAATTGAATATTGGTGGTATTGGAGCGAGTCCAGAACGTAAAAAATTATTTAAAAATATTTCAGCCAGTGAAGCAGAGAAGCAAACACTTAAAGATATCCAAGATATGGGAATTGATGTTTATTTCCAAGTAACACCGGATGAAAAAAGAACAACGTACAGTTATGATAATTAGGAGGGAACATGTTAGTTGAATCATTATTAATCGCAGTATTGGCAACAATGTGCGGCGGCGTCTTCCTTGAATTGTGGGTATGGGTATTCCGTAACCCAATAATCGAAGGTGCTTTAGTAGGATTGATCCTAGGTGATTGGATGGAAGGTGCCATGATTGGCGCGACAATTCAATTGATTTATATGGGTCAGATTACAGTAGGTGGTATTTCATCATTTGATAAATGTTACGCAGGGGTAATTGCAACGGCAGTTACAATGTTAAGTCATCAAACACCTGAAGTGGGTGTGACTATTGCTGTAACATTAGGAACATTAGGATTATTAGCTTCTAACGCTACAATGACAGTAAACGTTGCATTCGTGCATATGGCTGATAAATACATTGAATCTGGTGAAACAAAATTCTTGTGGGTATACAACTGGTTATTACCAAACTTATTCTGTGCAGTCGTTTATGGAATTCCAGCATTCGTTATTTGTTACTTTGGTGCCGGGGTGTTCGAATCGTTCATGGCTGCTATGCCAGCACAAATTTCTAATGCATTAACTGTCATCGGTTCTGTATTGCCAGCGTTAGGTATCGGTATGATGTTTAAAGCAGTTTATAAAAAGAAATTCTTTGCATTCGCAATTTTAGGTTTCGTTTTAGTTGCTTACTTACATTTAGGAATTATTGCTTGTACATTAATTGGTGCTGCAGGTGCACTTCTTTATTGGACATTAGGATTGGATAAATTAACGGAAGGGGATAACGCATGAGTGAAAATACAGTAAATACGGTAAGTAATTTACCGGAAAAGAAATTAACTAAAAAAGATTTAATTCATTGCTTCGTATTATGGGAAGGATTCACTGAATGTTGTTTATCTTATGAACGTTTAATGTCATTAGGTTTCTGTCATGCGATGGCACCAATCATTAATCGTTTATATCCAGATGATAAAGAAAAACGCGTCGAAGCATTAAGACGTCACATGTTATTCTTTAACACAGAAAATAACTGGGGTGCTTTTATTCCTGGTTTAGTTGCATCAATGGAAGAAGATTATGCAAACGGTGGTAATGTTGATCCAGAAATGATTAAAACTGTAAAAGTTGGTTTGATGGGTCCATTAGCTGGTATCGGAGATACGATTACTCAAGGGTTGGTTAAAACAGTAGCGTTAGCTATTGGAGTGGATATGACGTTGAAAGGATCACCATTAGGACCAGTTATCTTCGTTGTATTGTACATGTCTTATTTATTAGCGATGGGTGTATTTACATTCAATCAAGGATATAAAGTTGGGCGTAGTGTACTAAGTAAGATTACAGATAAGAAAATCATGAATAAAATCACTGATATCTTATCAATCATTGGTTTAACAATTGCTGGTGCAATGATTGCCAATAACGTTAGTATCTCAACCCCATTACAATTTACTGTTTCTGGTGCTACAGTTGTAATTCAAGATTTATTGGATCAAATTATGCCAAGCATGTTAAGCGCTGTTGCAGTATTGGGTGTATTTAGAAGCTTACAAAAAGGTACAAGCGTATTTAAAATTATGTTAGCTATGTTCGCTGTTGCCATTGTATGTAGTCTAATTGGAATTCTTTAGTCGTTAAATAAAGTTAGTTGGGTAAGGTGATAATATGAATAAACCAAAAGGAATTATCTTTGATTGTGATGGATGTATTTTGGATAGTGAAGCTATATTTTTAGAAGCAGTGCGACGCTATTTAAATACATTTAATATTGAATCAAGCATTGATGACTTGAAATTTGTTGTTGGAAAACCAATGACAACAATTGCTATGGATTTACTCGATAAATATCACCTTAACCTATCAGTTGATGAATTCATTCAAGGCGAACGGGTTATATTTTACGAAATGATGAATAGTACTGCTTTATCTCCGATGCCAGGTCTATTGGATTTAATTCAAAGAGCGCTAGTAGATAATATAGCACTTGCGATTGCATCGTCTTCCCCTAAAAACTATGTGTTAAATGTAACCGATCAATTTGGGATAACCGATAAATTTCAAGAAATAATTACAGGAGAACAAGTTGAACACGGAAAACCATATCCTGACATTTACTTGCTTGCTGCAAGTAAGTTAGGTATCGCCAAAGAAGAATTGATAATCATTGAGGATTCAACCAATGGTATTCAAGCAGGTATCAGTGCTGGAATTTATACTGTTGGCTATAAAGGGTCCATTATAGAACAAGACACTTCGAAAGCAGATGTTAGTATTGATCATTACGATCAATTGAAGTGGTAAATTAAGTAAGGAGTAAAAATAATTATGTGGATGAAAGAATTGTTTGGCACTGATAAACCAGTAATTGGCGTTTTGCATATGCATGCGATGCCAACTGATCCAAAATATGATGCTGCGAAAGGTATCCAAGGTGTAATTGATGCAGCACGTAAAGATTTACATGCGTATCAAGAGGGTGGTATTGATGGAATTTTATTCTGCAATGAGTTTTCAATTCCATATTCACCAGACGTAAATACAGTTGTAGTTGCTACAATGGCACGTGTTATTGGTGAATTAAAATCTGAAATTAAGGTACCATTTGGTGTTACTGTAGCTGCAGATGCGATGAAAGGTTTTGATTTAGCTTGTGCAGTTGGCGCTAGCTTTATCCGTTCAGTATTACACGGAGCTGCAGCGGGTGTCTATGGTATTAGTGATGTACATCCTGGTGATTTGGAAAGACACCGTGCTGAATTAGGTTTAATGGGATGTAAAACAATGACTGCAATTGTACCAGAAGGATGTCGTCAATTAGCTGAACGCC
>CALCFG010000037.1 GCA_937900565.1 uncultured Erysipelotrichaceae bacterium | reverse complement strand
CCTTTGGATAGTAAGTATTAAATTTCTTTAAGTTTTTATTACACACAGAATGCGCTAACTCTAAAAGATTCGAATCTTCTTTAGAAAGATCTTTTTTACTAATCAATTTATATAATTTACGAAATTCATTTATTTTGTTCTTTGCTAACAAAATAAATGAAAACGTAATTTTACTTGGTATAGTGTAATTATTATGCTTTTTTGCAAGTTCAATAATTTCTTCACACTTTTCAAAATCACCGTTACAAAAATAATTATCTATTAAGTTATCAATGCAAACTTCAATTCGTGTTTTAAATCCATCTTCTATCGATATAGATAAAATTTCTTTATACATTTCAATGGCTTTATCTAATTCTCCAATATCTGAGTAGATTGTCGCTTCTTGAATATCAGCTTGCACCACTCTTTCCTTTATGTAAATATTTTTAAAAGCAACTTTAGCTAACTCGTACATTCGATAAGCTTCTAAAAAAATACGTTGTTGATGTAATACTCTTCCTTTTTGAAAATAATACATTCCTAAAATGCTTTCGGGAAGATTATTAAACGAATAATTATTTTGTAGGTGTTGTAGCTTTTTATCGATTATCTTCGTATCTTTTGTAATTTTTAAATCAAATACTTGAAGAATGACAAAGATCGCAGCTATTTCATTACTCATTAAAAAGTGATCATAATAATCTTGCCCTGGGACTAAATATTCATTACGATTAGTATCCTTTCTAAATTCAAACCAACGGATGATTGGTTCAAAATAGAATGCTGAAGAGTTTTGAATTTTCTCAAATTTACTGTGTAAATCCGAAAGAATTTTTTTCATTTCAGAATCTGTTTTTTTCATTAAATGAGTAAATAATAAAACAACATCATTCGCTATTTCTTTTTCAAAAAGCTCATCTTCAACATAGCTTACATTAAAATATGTACATATATTCGCTAATAATTCATCAGTAACATTTCGTTTGTTAGAAAGCACTTCATAAATAACTTTTTCGTTATAGCCTAAATCATCTGCCAAGTTTTTATACAAAATATAATGTTTATTGACTAAGTATTTAATAAACAAACGACGTTTCTCTTGTAACTTTCTCATTAATTATCGCCTTCTTGCCGATTGTTGCCATATGTACTAATTGGATAATCAGTATCTTTTGTATCATCATTATTAACAGTTACTCCAGTTACTACACTAAAGCATAGGATTAATGTTAAAACTAATTGGATTAATTTTTTCACTTTGTTCACCTTCTTATATTGGTTTATTTAATAGTTAGCATTTATTTAAAATGCTAGTCTAAATAATAAAGTATGTTAAAAAATTATTAAAGCGAAAATTGCGGCGACTTTTGCCACTGATTTTACATCGAATTATTTATTACGTACAATTCGTAATCTGAATTTTGTTATTTCTATCATCTTCAAACAAAATGCCCTAATCGCTATCGACTAGGGCATATTGTTTGATTAGGATCTTAATGTAGCGTTGTATTTAGCATTTAATGCTTCTAAGACTTTTTCATGGACTGGATTGATATCATTATCTTTTAATGTTTGTTCATAAGATTCATAAACAAGTTTTAAAGAAATGGATTTATATCCTTTTTCAACATGTTCACCTTTATAAATATCAAATACTTCCACTTGTTTGATCATATTGGCACCATTTTTCTTAATTAAAGCAATTAAGTCTTTGGCTTGAACACTATCTTCAACCACTAATGAAATATCACGGGAAATGGTTGGGTATTTATTAATTGGGGCAATTTTAATAGCACTTGGATTACTTGTTAATAATGCATCCAAGTTAACTTCGGCAAAATAACCTTCTTTAATATCATAGTGAGCTTCAAAGTTAGGGTGTAAACGACCAAAGATTGCAACTACCTTATTATTAATGGATAAGGTTGCACTTTGGTATGGGTGGAAATCGGTTGTATTTAATGTATTTGGTTTTAATTGAACTCGTTTACTGTCATAACCGATTTTATCGAGTAATGCTAATAATAAACCTTTTAAAGTATAGAAGCTTGCCGTTGTTTCTTGATGCAATACACGGGATTGTTGCAAGTTACCATTTAAGAAAATACCTAAATGTTCTTGTTGATACCATGGATTTTCATCTTTGTAATGATGAACTTGACCAGGGGCTAAATCAACGTGTTTATTGGCATAAACACTGCTTACTTCAAATAAGTTAATGTCTTTATTATTATGGGCTAAATTATAGCTAGCAACAGATGCTAATGAACCAAGTAAAGAAGAACGGACATATTTACGATCTTCACTTAATGGGGAAGCAATGGCAATACATTCTCCTAATGGTAATGCGCCATGATTGGCAGCATAGTCATCCACTAAGGTAAAGGATACTGTTTCATTTAAACCATTGGAACACAATAAAGAACGAATAACACGACGTAAGCTTTGGGCTGGAGTTAATTTACCATTGGTCATTGGCATGTAAGGTAATGTCGTAGGCAAAGAATCAAAACCTTTAATACGAATGACTTCTTCATCAATATCACATGGTAAGCTAATATCTAAACTACGATAACTTGGCACAGTACATGTAATTACATCACCAGTAACATCCGGTTGTAAGTTTAATCGACTTAATACATCCACAACTTCATCCATGGAATAGTGGGTACCTAATAACATATTCATATGACTTAATGTTTCTTCCACTTTACGTGGTTGATATGTTACTTCCCCATAGATTTTAGTTTCTTCTAAATCAGAAGCATCCGCATATTTAACCAATAATTCAACGGCTCTATCCATTGCTTTCACTTGCGCTAATGGATCTAAACCTTTTGAAAAACGTAGGGCTGCTTCGGTTTGTAAACCAATGCGATTGCTTGTTTTTCGGATACTGTCATGTTTGAATAATGCTGCTTCAATAATAATTCCGGTTGTATCATTTTCAATTTTTGTATTATCGCCACCCATAATACCAGCAATACCTGCAGCACTTCCCTTACTTGTAATCATTAAGTCGTTTTCTTGGATTGCATAAGTCATGCCATCCAATGCAGTGTATTCACCAGAATAATCATCCACAACACAAATGTGTTGATCCGGATTGCTTCTTAAGTCATAGAAATGCAATGGTTGTCCTGTCTCTAACATGACATAGTTGCTAATGTCTACCACATTATTAATGGATTTAACGCCTGAAGCTAATAAATGTTGTTGCATCCATTTCGGTGAAGGTCCTAATTTTAATGAATTAATCACTTTACCTAAAAAGATAGGGCAACCACTGGCTTTACTTTCCACCACTAATTTACTCGTTTTTCCTTGGTTGGCATAATCTTTAATCCATGGAATATTTACTTCACGATTTAAGATAGCCCCAACT
>CALCFG010000036.1 GCA_937900565.1 uncultured Erysipelotrichaceae bacterium | reverse complement strand
GTTACAACAAGGGATTAGAGCCATTTTAATTTATGATGATTTTGGTACGATTACAACGATGAGTCGTCACTTTACTAAAGAGTTGGAATCGTATGGGCTTGAAACTGTATGTTTCAATCCCATTAATCCTTCCTTAGTAGGGACAATTAATTATCGAAATCATCGTAAATTAACCGTTATTGACAATAAGATTGGCTATATGGGTGGTATTAATTTAGCGGATGAATATGCCAACTTAAAGGTGAGATTTGGGCGTTGGAAAGACAGCGCAATTCGTATTGAAGGCGAAGCTGTTTGGGGATATACTGTTTTATTTTTGCAATTATATGGCGAGTTAAAACATATTAGCATTGACTATGATTGGTTTAAGCAATATGGTACTTCTGTAAAGGATGATGTATTAGTTGCTGCATTTGCGGATAGTCCCAATGATGATGAAGAAACTGGGTTAATGGCGCATATGACAATGCTTAATGAAGCTCACGATTATGTTTATATATGTGCACCTTATTTATTAATTAATGATGCTTTACTAAAAAATATAATTTATACTGCCAAACGAGGGGTGGATGTTAGAATTATTACACCTCATGTGCCGGATAAGTTTTATGTGCATTGGGTATCTCAATCTTTTTATCAACGCTTAATTGAAGCTGGGGTAAAAGTGTATGAATATACTCCAGGGTTTATTCATGCTAAAACTTGGGTCAGTGATGATCAAGTGGGTATTGTAGGAACAACAAATATTGATTATCGATCGTATTATTTAAATTTTGAATGCAATACGATTGTTAGTGATCAAAATTTTGCTAAAGATTTAAGAAAAGATTACGAACAAACACTGAGTGTTTGTCAACCAATTACATTGCAAATGTGTTATGATGAGCCATTTATTAAGCGCATCATTAGTGCTGTGTGTGCAGTGTTTAGTCCATTATTTTAAGGAGTATTAAATGAAAATTTCGTTAGTATTAGAAGGCGGAGGTATGCGGGGCGCATACACAGCGGGTGTTTTAACGTATTTATTGGATAAAAATGTTAGTTTTGATTATGGTGTAGGTATTAGTGCAGGGGCAATGAATTTAGCTAGTTTTTGGATGAAGCGAGCGGATTATTTGAAAGAAGTTGCTGTGCATTACATGAGTGATAGTGCCAATGTTGGAATTAAACCTTTATTAAGGGAAGGAACATATGTTGGCTATGATCATATGTTTGATGATTTATTGGCTAAAGTTGTTAAATATGATTTATCTTTATTGAATAATACCGAAAGTAATTTTGAAGTTGGCGTGTTCAATATGCAAAAGGGTGATGATGAATGGTTAACGAAAAATCAATTAACTTTAACGAATTTAAAAGCAGCATGTACATTACCTATTGCTGGAAAACCAGTAACGATTGATGGTTTTGATTACATGGATGGTGGTATTGTTACTATGGTTCCGATTGGAAGAAGTATACAACAAGGAAATGATAAGCATTTTGTAATAATTACCAAAGATAGTGAATATGTAAGACATCCAGAACCTGCCATTGAGGTAAATGCATGCAAGTTACTTTATCGCAAAACACCGGCTATTGTCGAACGCTTAAAAGTTAGGGATAAAGTTTATTATCAAGAAATGGATTTAGTGGAAAAGATGGTGAACGAAGGTAGCGCATATTTAATGCGCCCAACATCTAAAATTCCAGTTTCTCGATTTAAAGGCGATCCTCAAGCATTGCAAGCTTGCTTTGATTTAGGTATCCGTGATGCCAAAAGTCAATGGGATGCAATTTCAAAATTTTTAGAAAAGTAGTAAAAAAGGATTTCTTTTGAAGGAAATCCTTATTTTTCACTAGGTAGGGTTGGTTCAATTGTTGTTACTGCACTGGTTTGTGGATCTATTGATGTAACAGGGCGATGTTGAGCATTAAATTTAGCACTCGCAATCGCATCTTGTTGATTTTGCTGTATTAATTCGCCAATATTGTCCGGAAGAGGACGTAAGTAAAGTTCATAATACTCGTCGTATGTATAGCCACTTTCTTTAATAGCTAATGCAGTATCAACTCCTAAATAACGGTAATGCCAAGGTTCATAACTGATTTGTGTAATGTATTCCTTACCTTCTGGATATCTTAAGATAAAACCATAGTCGTAACAATTGGCAACTACCCATGTAAATTCTGCAGTATCTTTAAACTCTTTGCCATAATCAGTGGACGCTAAATCTAATGCAAGTCCAGTTTGGTGTTCACTAAAACCAGCACGAGTTGCCAAACGATCCGCTTCTTCTTGTCCATGTTGGCCGACATAGGATTGATATATAGATTCTTGTGAAGCAAAATCTCGATATCCACTGGATACATAGAAGCCGGTTGAGTAGCCTAAGGTATTAAATTTATCCACCATTTGTGCCAAGGCGCTAGCAGCTTCTTGTGCTAAAGCAACACCGTTTGCACCATAACGTACCGATAATTCATTTAGTCCTTGTGGTGTGTATTGATCAGTTAAATAATTAAATTTATTAACAAGCATTGTTACAGAGGAACTATCGGCTTCTTTAACAGAAAGTTCATCGTAAGGTTTAGCGTAGGTATTGCTTAAGGTAAATGAATCTTTTGAGTTTTCCGGATGTGCTAAGCAATCGTCGATATAAGTTTGAATATCATCTAACTTTTGAAAAGTTAACAACACTGAAATTTCGTAATTTTTTAAATTTGTAAAGATATTTAAAATATCTTCTTGGCTGTATCCTTTAACTATTAGGCGTTGATATTGCAGAATAATATTGTCATCTACTACTTCAAAGACCGTATACAGTGGTAAGTATTGACTATTCATTGATAACCCGTTTTCAAACACACGATTTAATGTATCAGAATAAAGGTAACTTGTTTTTAATGTTTCCGTTAACTTTAAGCTTTGTATTTGATTAATGGCCTTATTGGAATAACCGAGTTTTGCTAAAGAACGTTCGTCCAATATGGTGGGCAAGGAAAGGGCAAACACCAAAACTACACTCCCAGCAATACTGCCATAAATAATCAATGGATTGATTGGTTTTTTATTTTGGATTGGTCCAAATAAATAAGGACATTTATCAGATAATTTTTCCTTTAGTTTTACTAATGGATTATTAACAGATTTTAATTGAATGCGTTTTGGCATGGGCCCTTCTTTCTTTGTATTTAGTTAAATAAAGTATACGGAAAACGATTCGGTAATGGTAATTCGAATGTTAAGCGTTTTCCAGTAATGGGATGATTAAAACTTAGTGAAGAAGCAAATAACGCAATTTGTTGACCAGTACGTGCACTTGGATTATAGCGTTGATCACCCCAAAGTGGGTGATTGCGTGAAGCAAACTGAACACGAATTTGATGACTTCTCCCAGTAATCAAATGCACTTTAACTAATGTTAAGTTTTCTTTATAATCCTTAACGCTATAATCCAATTGTGCAAGCTTTGCATCCTTTGTATTTGCATTAACCACGCTTACCATATTTGTCTTTTTATTCTTTAATAAATAGTCTTCTAAGCGACCATTTTGTTGACTAATTTCACCGTTGATAACTGCATGGTAAGTTTTGGCCATTGATCGATTGGCAACTTGTTGGGATAGACGGGATGCGGCTTTGCTTGTTTTCGCAAATACCATAATCCCACCAACAGGACGGTCTAACCGATGCACTAAGGCAAGGTAAACATTTCCAGGCTTTTGATATCTAACTTTTAAATCGCTCTTTAATATATTTAAAAAGTCATTATCTTTACTTTGATCTTCCATAACAGCAATGTTAACAGGCTTTTCAACAACTAATAAATGGTTGTCTTCATATAAAACATTAATATGCATAGATGCCTCGACCAACAATGCCACACGGAATAATTAAATCTGATGAATTTATTGGTAACCCAATTTCATCCACTACTAAGTGACGGTTATTCTTAGGTAGTTTAGTGGACAAGATGTTATACAAAGTTGTTTGAGAAAAACCAGAAGTATAACAGTTAATAATATAGAATAATGGGTCATCGGAAAGTAATTGAGCGCTTAACGATACAAGTTGAGCCAATTGTTCTTCCAATTTCCATAATTCACCATTCGGTCCTCTACCATAACTTGGAGGATCTAATATAATGCCATCATAGTGATTGCCACGGCGAATTTCACGTTGAATAAATTTCATGCAGTCATCCACCATAAAACGAATCGTATGATCTTGCAATTGATTTAATTGCATGTTTTCTTTTGCCCAAGCAATCATTCCTTTGCTTGCATCCACATGCACGACTTCTTTTGCACCAGCTTTACTCGCTGCCATAGTGGCTCCACCTGAATAAGCAAAAAGATTCAATACTTTAATATCATTACGACCACTTTGACGAATTAAATCCATGATTAAATCCCAATTGGTTGCTTGTTCGGGGAATAATCCTGTATGTTTAAAACCAGTTGGAGAGACTTTGAATTTTAAATCTTTATAGTCAATTGTCCAACTTTCTTTTATTTTTTTCTTAAATTCCCAATGTCCACCACCTTTATTGGAACGATGGTAGATGGCGTCGGCTTTATTCCATAAATCATCTTTTAATGTTTTATCCCAAATGCATGTTGGGTCAGGACGATTTAACGTAACATTATCCCAAATTTCTAATCTTTTTTTATCTCCAGCATCAATGCATTGATAGCTTTTCCATTCATTACTTACAAACATACATATATTAAACCATAAAAATCGATTTCTTTTCATTATTAGATTGTTGTTAATATTGGTAAGTAATTATTGATTGGTTTTAAAATGATGATTATTCTAAATCGTTTGTATAGTTATTTTATCATGATGGAGGGAATGGTATAATCTTGAATGCAAGTTTAGAAGGAGTACGCAATGGAAAATTATTTAAATGGATTAAATCCGAATCAATATGAAGCGGTAGTTAGTCAGGAAAAGTATTTGCGCCTAATTGCTGGGGCAGGAAGTGGAAAAACTCGGGTATTAACGACGCGCATTGCTTATTTAATTGATGCGTTGCATGTTCCAGCTTATCGTATTTTGGCCATTACGTTTACGAATAAAGCAGCGGCTGAAATGCGCAATCGGGTGGGTAAAATATTAAATAATGAAAACCATGGTGTATGGTTAAGTACAATTCATTCCTTATGTGTGCGTGTTTTACGAGAGGAAGCAAGTGCCATTAATTACCCGCGTAACTTTACTATTGTGGATTCGGATGATCAAAAATCCATTTTGAAAGAAGCTTATAAACTTTATAATCTCGATGTTAAATTATATTCATATAATTCAGTTTTAAGTTATATTGCAAATAATAAATATGCTGGTATTGATCCTAAAATGGCATTAAGTAAAGCGGGACAATTTATGGGTGAAAAAAATAAAGCTTTAGTGTATGAATTTTATCAACAACGTTTAGCGCAATTGTTTGCCTTTGATTTTGATGATTTGATTTTGCAAACTTTAAAAATATTCCAATTGCATCCACAAGTGGAGGCTAAATGGCAAGGAAAATTTGACCATATTATGGTTGATGAGTTCCAGGATGTTGATCATGCTGAATATGAATTGGTAAGACGACTGGTTGGCCATGACAATAGCTTAACGGTTGTGGGTGATCCCGATCAAACCATTTATACTTGGCGGGGTGCAGACGTCAATATTATTTTAGATTTTGCAAAGGATTATCCAAGTTGTCATACAATTTTGTTAAATCAAAACTATCGTTCCCAACCTAATATTTTAAAAGGTGCCAATAGTGTTATTCAGAATAATAAAAATCGTTTAAAAAAAGATTTATTTACTCAAAAAGAAAGTAATCAAAAGATTGTTCATATATCTTGTGTCAATGAGGAAGCGGAAGCTCGGCATGTCATAAATAAAATTAAAGCATTGCATCATCAAGGATTAAAGTACAGTGATATGGCAATTCTTTATCGTTCCAATTATATTTCACGTCAATTTGAGAAAAGTTTATTGGATCAACAAATCCCTTACATTATTTGGGGTGGTATTCGCTTCTATGATCGTGCTGAAATTAAAAATGCCATTGCTTATTTGCGATTGTTATTAACTCAAGATGATTTGGCGTTTAAACGGATTATTAATATCCCTCGGCGCGGTATCGGTGAAAAAAGCTTGGATACATTGTATGAAAAAGCAAGAGAACAGGGTATTAGTATGTTTGAAGCTATTGATAAGGAACCATTTTTACCAGCTAGGGCACAAAATATATTAACTTCATTTAAACAAATGGTACTTTCTTGGCAAGCTAAGTTGGATGATTATTCCATGATTGAATTATTAAATATGGTTATGGATGAAAGTGGATATCGCACCAACTTGGAAGAGGAAAGAGAAACGGATCGATTAGAAAATATTAAAGAATTAGTTAATGATATGCAATCGTATATGTTGCAATATCCAGAAAGTAACTTAGATGAATATTTACAAATGGTATCATTGTATGGTGATAAAGAAGAAGACGAAAACAGTGACATGTTACGTTTAATGACAGTACACTCTGCTAAAGGGTTGGAGTTTGATACTGTCTTTGTGGTTGGTATGAGTGATGGGGTATTCCCAAGTCAACGGGCATTGGATGAAGGTAATAATGGTGAAGAGGAAGAGCGACGTCTTGCCTATGTTGCGTATACTCGAGCGATGAATCGCTTGTTTATTACCGATTGTCAAGGCTATTCATTTCAATTGCAAAGTGAAAAAGTAACGTCTCGTTTTGTCAAAGAAATGGATGAGTCTGTAATTGAACACCAAGGATTATTGCCAGAGTCTTCAACAAATAAAACTGTAATGCGAAACACGCCAAGTCGACAATATGAACAAGCTATTTTAAATAAAGAAGAAAATCATCCAAGTGTTAATATTAAAATGGCTGGTAAACCAGTTTATCGACCAGGACAAAAAGTAACCCATGATGAATTTGGAGATGGAATTATTGTTAAATTGGATGGTCCATTTGTTATGGTTGCCTTTGCTGCACCATTTGGTATTAAAAAAATCGCGGCTAGTGCGAAAGCTATGCATGCTAAAGTAAAAAGTTAGGTGAAATTTATGAGAAATTTACCCGAAGATAAACAACAAAATTTAAAAGTTGCCATATTGGCAGGAATAACGATAGTCTCTTTTTATTTGATATTTTCCCATGGGGCAACCGTATGGGGTTATGTTAAACAATTGGCCAATATTCTTTCACCTTTTTTCTATGGCTTCTTAATTGCCTTATGCATGTTGCCTTTGGCTCGCTTTTTCGAAAATAAGCTATTGAGTCATTGGCACATCAAACAAAGAACCAAACGTAAAATCGTCACTTTATTTACCATTATTTTCTTTATTGCAGTAATTGTATTCTTACTTTTACTAGTAATTCCAGAAATCATTAAAGCCGGAAGTTCCATACCAATGTATGTTGAACAAGTCAGTAAATTCATTGAGCAATATTCTCAATATCCTGAATTGTATGCCTTACTTGAATGGGCGGTTGGATTCAGTGATGATGTGGCAACGTGGTTGATTAATTTTGGGAAAACAGCGTTGCCAAGCATTATGGCAACAGGCTATTCTGTCATTACCATTACCATTAACTTAATCTTAGGATTTTTCTTAACGTTCTTCTATTTGTTGGATAGGGAACGCTTTGGTTTCCAAATTAAGAAAATACTTTATTCAACAGTAAATGAAAAACAAGCGGATTGGATGCTACATGTGGCTAAACTATCTGGAAAGATGTTTGATAAATTCATTACCGGTAAATTATTGGATAGTTTAATCATAGGAATAATTACATTCATTACATTATCGTTATTTAAAATTGAATATTCAGCATTAATTGCCGTGGTGGTTGGTATTACCAATGTTATTCCTTATTTTGGTCCTTTTTTTGGGGCGATTCCATGTGCCGTATTGTTGTTACTAATTGATCCAATGCAATGCGTTAAATTCTTGATTATGATTTTAATTATCCAACAATTTGATGGCAATATTTTAGGCCCATATATTTTAGGGGATAGTGTTAAATTGCAACCATTTTGGATTTTATTTAGTATCTTAATTTTTGGCGGAGTGTTTGGCTTTTTGGGAATGTTTTTGGGAGTCCCAGTCTTTGCGACCATCTATGCTATTGGTAAAGAATTAATAGATGAAAAATTAAGTAAAAAAGGATTGAATGATACAAAAGTAAGATTAAAATAATTTTATAAAACTTCACATTGCGTGAAGTTTTTGTTCTTTATTAGGGGTGTTGTAAGCGTATGCAAAATGATTTAACAAAACAAAATGTGACGAAAAGTATTCTATTCTTCACATTGCCTATTTTTCTAGGTAATGTTTTTCAACAGTTTTATAACATGGTCGATACGATCATTGTTGGTCAATTCGTAGGTACCAATGCTTTAGCAGGGGTAGGATCGACGGGTACGATTATGTTTTTAATTTTTGGCTTAGTATCGGGTATGACTTTAGGTTTTACCGTACTAACGAGCCAACGTTATGGTGCCAATGACTTGCAAGGAGTGCATGAAAGTATTAAATCAGCAGTGATCCTAAATGGCATCATTACATTGATAATGACCATTATCTGTATTGTTTTTATGAAACCTTTATTGCATTTAATGCAAACGCCGATGGAAACTTTTGATTATGCTTATGATTACATCATTATTATTAGTTATGGTATTGTAGCCCAAGTGGCTTATAACTACTTATCGTGTTTATTAAGAGGATTAGGGGATAGTAAAACACCACTATATTTTTTAGTATTATCTGCAGGATTAAATATTATTCTTGATTATTTATTGGTAGCTGTAATTCCGTTAGGGACAGCTGGTGCGGCTATTGCCACTGTCATATCGCAATTAATCGCCGCTATTGCCAGTTTTGCATATATTATGAATAAAGTTAAATTATTGCATTTTAATTGGCATCATACAGTAACGAATAAAGATTATATGTTACGACAACTAATGGTGGGTATCCCAATGGCGTTGCAATATTCCATTACTGCCATTGGTACCACGATGATTCAAGTGGCTTTAAATATGTTAGGTCCTATTTATATGGCTGCTTATACTTCTGCAAGTAAGATTGAACAATTGGTAACGCAAGCTTATGGTGCCTTAGGGACAACCATGGCGACTTTTGCAGCGCAAAATATCGGTGCCAATGATATTAAACGGGTGAAGCAAGGGTTTAAAAGTGCAGCCATTATTGGGTACATTTATGGAATTGTCTTTGGCTTTTTAATGGCTTTATATGGTAAGTATTTTACATCGTTATTTGTGAGTGAAAATGTGGAAGTTTTAATGGGTTATGTTGATATATATTTAAAATGGTGTGCATTATTTTTGATTCCATTAACCATTGTGAACGTTTACCGTAATGGCATTCAAGGATTAGGATATGGCTTTATGCCAATGCTTGCAGGTATTGCAGAACTGGTTGGACGAGGAATTGTCGCAATAATTGGTATAAACATTGCTTCTTACTCATTTATTTGTTTAAATGGTCCATTTGCGTGGAGCTTTGCAGAGATTGTTTTACTTATTGTTTATCATAAGATTATTAATGATTTAGCAATGCAATATAAAAGTAACGTTACTTCTAAGTAATCACTGTTGTTTCTTCCTCTAATGAAAGTGATGAAAATTAAAAATTTAGACACCGCATTACGCCCGCGAGAAAAATGCCAACGTTATGGGGTGAATAGTTTAAGTGATGAAGAGCTAATAGCGATTATTATTCGAACAGGAACAGCCAAAGTAAGTTGTTTGGATATTGCTGCTAATCTATTAAAAGATATAGATTTGGCGCAATTGGTGAGTCTTTCCATGGAACAATTAATCCATTATCCTGGTATTTCCAATGTTAAAGCCATTGAATTATTGGCTGTATTTGAAATTGCTAAACGGCTTACAAAAGCGCAAGTCATGCGGCAAGTAATTCGTGCGGATAATCCAGATCCTATTGTTGATTATATGCGCGTGCATTATGGCCAAATGCAACGTGAAGTGTTTGTTGTCTTTTACTTAAATAATGCATGCGCAATCTTAGATGTGGTCGAAATTAGCCAAGGCACTTTGGATTGCGTGGGTGCCTACCCGCGAGAAATATTTAAACAAGCGTTAACCTTAAATAGCTCAACGCTTATTATTGCGCATAATCATCCCAGTGGAGAAGTTAATCCAAGCAATGCGGATATTTTTTTAACACAAAAATTAGCTCAAGCAGCTCAACTTATGGATATGCAGGTTGTTGATCATATAATCGTTTCTCATAATAACTATTTTTCATTCAATGAACATAATATGATTGATTAATTATAGAAAGTTGGTATAAATGGGGTAGCCTCATTCTGAGAATATCTCGATTGATAAATTATTTAACTAAACTAAGAAATATTTAATTATAGGCTTTGGCAACATAACCGTGATTATGATGGTATAATTTGGTGTATGAAAAAATTGTTCAGAAAAATTATTTTATTTATATTACCAATGTTCATGATACTTTTAAGTGGGTGTCAAATACAAAAGACCCAAGTGGCTTACACGAATTACCCAATAGGGTATTTGATTAATCGTATTGGTGGGGATTATGTGCATGCCGTAAGTATTCAAAATGATGAAAGTACGATGCAGATAGCCACTTTAAAAGAAGATTATGTCTCTATATTGGAAAATAGCGAAGTACTTTTTCATGTGGGTGATATAGAACCTTATTCCATTGTGTTTGATAAATATGTGAAAGAAGGCGTAGTTAAAGACGCAGATTTATCTGGATTAAATGCTATTTATTTAAGCCAACGTTATATTCCGGTTTATGAAGATAATCATATTGTTTCGTATTTGGAAAGACCATATTATACGCAAGATACATTCACTAACATTGATATGCCGTATTTTGATTTAAATTTATGGATTCATCCGATTACGATGTTATCAATGGCTGATTCTATTTATTCAAAACTGGTAGAGATGTATCCGGATTTAGCATCTACATTTAAACAAAACTTTGATAACTTAAAGTTAGATTTAGTTCGTTTGGATGCTCAATTCCAAAAACTATCATCACAAATGCAAGAAGAAAATATGGAAATTAAATTTGTGTCTACGACCAATTCATTTGGAAGTTGGCAAAAAGCCTATGGTGTCCAAGTGTATCCGTTGGTATTGAGTCAATACGGGGTATTGCCAAGTGAAAGTCAATTGGAATATATTAAACAGCGGATTTTAGCTGATAATGTTAAATATTATGCGTATGAATCCAATATGAGTGATGCAATGAATGAAATGGCGCTTACTTTAATGGATGAATTAGGCTTAATACGTGTGGATTTAAATAATTTATCTTCTCTTACCAGTGCGCAATCGGAAGGTAATAAAGATTATTTAACACTGATGTATGAAAATTTAGCAGCATTAGAAACAATGTTGACCTTTCGGGAAGGATAATTCAATATGGCAAAAGTAGTATTAGTGGATGGGAATTCATTGCTATTTCGTGCATATTTTGCAACAAGTAATGGCCGTTCAGGATTTAAAATGCAAACTAGCTTTGGTGTTTCCACCAATGCTATTTTTGCATTTTCGCAAATGTTAATGAAATGTATCGAAACGGAACAACCGGATTATATGTGTGTTGCTTTTGATGCCGGTAAATCGACATTTCGTCATCAAATGTTTCCAGAATATAAAGGAAAGCGGAAAGAAACAGAGCCTGAATTAGTGCAACAGTTTTCTGTTGCAAGGGAATTTTTAGATGCTTTTGGTATTAAACGGTATGAAAGTGATGCTTATGAAGCGGATGATATAGTTGGCACATTAGCCAAACAAAGTGAATCGATTGGGCATGCGCACATTTTTACCAGTGATCGTGATTTATTGCAATGTATTTCCGATTCAACTTCTGTCCATTTGTTAGCCAAAGGAATGAGTAATCAAGAAATCATGAATCTAACGGCTTTAAAAGAAAAATACGATTTAACACCGCAACAATTCATTGATTTTAAAGCGTTACAAGGGGATAAAAGTGATAATATTCCAGGACTTCCTGGTATTGGTGAAAAGACTGCCACTAATTTATTAAAACAATATGGTAGCTTAGCAAATATTATTGAAAATAGTGATTCCATTAAAGGGAAAGTCGGAAAAACAATAGCTGAAAATATTGAATTGGCGAATATATGTAAACAATTAGTCACAATAAAAACAGATTGTGATTTACCTTTTACCGTAAAGGATTGTTTACTAAATTTAAATTATGCCACACTGTATGATTTCTTTATTAAATATGAAATGAATGCTTTGGCATCGCGTATTGAATCAAAAATTAATTTAAGTGCTAATGATCAAGAATGTGTAGATGTTGAAATGGAAGTGGTAACTTCCATTGATTCTTCATTATTGGTTAATAATAATGTGGTTGTGGTTGATCATAACAGTGAACTTTATGGCGGTGTTGAGGTATTTGGATTAGCAGTCGGTAATCGAAATAAAAAGCAATTCATTTATTTTAATGATGTAAAAAATGATAATGCATTAATGGATTATTTAACCAACGATTCCATATTGAAAATTGTCTATGATGCCAAAAGTGCCATAGTGTCATTGCATCAAGAAGGTATTGAGTTAAAAGGAATCAGTGATGATCCGATGATTTTAGCTAGCCTTAGTGATTCCACTGCCACTAGCAGTGCTAAAATTTCCCAACGCTTTGGTTTAAAAAATAATATTAGTCGAGAACAATTGTATGGTAAATTTGACAAACCAAAAATGCGCGATGATCAATTAGCGTATACATATTGTTCGCACATGATTGATGATTGCTTAACATTAATGGATCAATGTTTACCAATTATTCAAAGTTTTGAGTGTGTTTCTTTATATAATGATGTTGAGATGCCATTAATGCATATCTTAGCACAGATGGAAATCCAAGGTATTTGCGTTAAAGTGGAAACGTTACGTCAATTGGCGGATACTTTAAATATACAAATCAAAACATTAGAAGCAAATATTTATCAAGCTTGTGGTTGTACATTTAATATTAATTCTCCAAAACAATTGGGTAGCGTATTATTCGATCAACTTAATTTACCAACTACCAATAACAAAAAACGTTCCACCAGTGCAGAAGTATTGGAAAATCTAGTTGGGCAACATGAAGTTATTGATTATTTATTGGACTATCGTAAACTGGGTAAAATTTATAGTACTTATGCGTTGGGATTAGAAAAATTTATTAGTAAAGATGCAAAAATTCATACTACATTCAATCAAGCTGCAACACAAACTGGGCGATTAAGTAGCTCGGATCCTAATTTACAAAATATATCCGTAAGGGATGAACAAGGTAAACAAATTCGTAAAGCTTTTGTACCGAGTGATAATCATTTATTGTTGAGTTGTGATTATTCGCAAGTTGAGTTAAGAATGTTAGCTCATATGGCCAATGAATCTAAAATGATTGATGCCTTCCACCAAGGGATAGATATTCATACTAAAACAGCCATGGATGTTTTTGGACTAGCTGCTGACGAAGTGGATAGTAACCATCGCCGTCAAGCTAAAGCGGTTAACTTTGGTATTGTTTATGGAATTAGTGATTTTGGGCTTGCTACTCAATTAGGAATAACGCGCAAAGCAGCACAAGCATTTATCGATAAATACTTACAAACCTATCCAGGTATTCAACAATATATGAATTCTATCGTGGATTTCTGCGATAAAAATGGTTATGTTAAAACCATTACCAATCGTCGCAGAGAAATCCCAGAAATTCATGATAAAAGCTTTACGATGCGCTCCTTTGGTAAACGTGCTGCCATGAATGCACCAATTCAAGGCAGTGCGGCAGACTTAATAAAAATTGCTATGATTAAAGTGGATAAAGCCATGAAACAAGCTAATGTCAAAAGTAAAATGTTATTGCAAGTACATGATGAATTAATTTTTGATGTTGTGGAAGAAGAAAAAGAAATAATGGCTAAATTAGTTAAAGAAACAATGGAAAATGCGATGCATTTATCGGTACCTTTAAAAGCAGAATGTCAATTCGGGTCCGATTGGTATGAGGCAAAATAATGCCAGAATTACCAGAAGTTGAGACAGTCATTACGACATTATCCACGCTAATTCAAAATGCTACCATTACCAATGTTACTGTTTTATATCAACCAATCGTTGAAGGTAATGTGGATGATTTTAAAAAGTCACTTATAGGTCAATCCTTTAAAGATTTTAAACGTAGAGGTAAGTATGGAATCTTTGTTATGGACCATGGCTATTTTGTGTTTCATTTACGCATGGAAGGTAAATTCTTCATTAAACTTCCAACAGATAGCCGTAGTAAACATGAACATGTTATCTTTGATTTGTTAGATGGGCGTCAGCTACGTTATCATGATACGCGTAAGTTTGGCACAATGGAATATATTCCATTTCCGTATGATTTAAATAAATTGCATGGTTTAGGTTATGAACCATTTGATTTAAACTTTACTGCAGATTATCTTTATCAATCCATTCATCATCGCAATGTTGCCTTTAAAACACTGCTGATGGATCAACACATCATTGCAGGCATTGGTAATATTTATTCTGATGAAATATGTTTTGCGTTACAAGTTCATCCGAAAACATTAGGCAAAGATATTCCTTATGATACTTGTGTCAAGGCCATCGGTGTCATTCAAGAGATATTATCCCAAGCCATAGCATTAGGTGGATCTAGTGTGAGAACTTATACTAATTCGCTCGGTGTTGATGGTAAATTTCAAATGCAATGCCGTGTCTATGGCAAAGCTAATGCACTTTGCCCAGTGTGTGGCAGTCGCATTGAACGTATTGTTGTTAATGGGCGAAGTGCATGCTTTTGCCCCAATTGTCAAAAACTTTAAATATGAAAATTGCAATTACAGGAACATTTGGAGCAGGTAAAAGTAGCGTCAGACAAATTCTGACGCATTTTGGTTTTACAGTAGTGGATTGCGATCAATTGGCTAAATCATATTATTTAAATGATTCATGTATCTATGATCAATTGATTGAATTATTGCAAGACTATCCTAATACTATCAACGATGGAAAGATACAACTAGCTAATCTATCAATCTTATTTTTTAATCATCAAGATTTAAAAAATAAGATTGAAACATTAATTCATCAGCAATTAAAAAAAGATTTAAATACCATTTTTAATAAAGTTGAAACAGTATTTGTGGAAGTTCCACTACTTTATGAATTGGGATGGGAAAGTATGTTTGATCACGTGGTAGTTATAACGTGTGACACAAGTATTGCTATGCAACGACTGGAGAAATACCGTAACTATAATGCCCAAGAGTATAACAAGCGTATGCAATACCAAATGGACGCAAATGAAAAAATAAATCGCTCAGATTATGTTATTTATAATAATGGGGATAAAGACCAATTGGAAATGGAGGTGAAAATATGGCTCAACAAAATGAATCTTATCGATTAATTGGGGATGATTTGTACATTGTTTCCTGCTTTAAATCGCTTTCATTTGTTGATGTATTTTCACTTTGTGAACTCTATCAACCTTTGATTACTAATGATGGTGTATCTTTATTTTTAACATTATATTCAGAAGGTTATCATCAAGATAATGCCTATAACCATCATCGTTTATTTACCATTAATAACATGAGCGTGCATCAATTTAGTAATGCAAGATCCTTATTGGAACAATATGGATTATTGGAAACATTGGTAAAATCAATTGGTAAAATTAATCAGTATGTCTATCTATTAAAACATCCCAAAGGTACACAACAATTTTTGCAAGATAGTTTTTATGCTCGGGCATTGGCGAATACATTAGGTCAAGAAAACTATGCCTTAACATTATCTAAATTTGATAAACCAGCACAAAATTATAGCGAATATCGCAATATTACCGCGCCACTAAATGGGGATTTTATATCCAAAACATGGGATAGTAATAAAGAAGCTTCGTTTATTTTTGTCAATAACAATGAAGCCAGCAATCGCTATGATAAGCAATTATTTGATATGGAACACTTTTTAGCTTCATGCACGGATTTTCAATTTCCCTATAAATTACGTAATCAAGAAGTATTGGATACAATCTATCAATTTGCGACAACTTATCACTTAAGCGAACAAGTTATAGCAGTGGGTCTTTATCGTGCCATTCGCAATAATCAATTTGATGCGAATGCACTTTTGAAATATTGTCTTTCGCAAAGTGAAAGCAGTAAAACGATCGATTTAGTTAATGATAGTCCCAATAAAGTATTGCAATATTATAAGCAAGGCATTGCTTTAGCAGCCAATGAAATTGGCATACTTGAAAAATTGCGTAAGGACTATAAATTCAATAATGAAATTATTAATGCTATTATTGCCTATTGCATTGAAACTTATCATTGTTTTGATTATAAACAAGTTTTTAATTCGGCAGCAGCATTAGCTTATGGAAAAGTAAGTAATGGGGAAGATGCAAAGCGAATACTTAATGAAAACAAAACGATGCAACATAATAGAAAACGTAATAATTATGTGGAACAAATCCCGGATTATATGAAAAATGACTTTAAAGTGGAAAGTGAACCAAGTGATTTTGATTTTGATTCATTAGCAATGTTTAAGGAAGGTGATGTGTGATGAAAACTTTAGCTTATCAACCCTTTGATCCAAACAATGATTATTTGATCAATAAACAACGCTTAATGGATAAGTATCAAAATGATCCTACTGTTAAGCATTGGTTAACTACTATCAGTAATGATATTCAGGTCCAAAAATCCATCTATGAAAAAAATATTTTTAAGATTGATCAATGGATTAAATCGTTGCAACCATGTCTAAACTGTCAAGGTTATTTGCAGTGCCCATTGGCCATTAAAGGGCAACAACCTCATTTATCTTATAATGGTGCCTTTGTTGAAAACCGTTTCGTACAATGTGAATACGCAAAAAGTTATGAATTAAACCACGCTTTTATGCATAACTACTTACTAAATGATTATCCATTTTTAAGTGATTATGAGATTAAAGATATGCGTATCTTTGCTCAATTTGGACCTATAGGTGCCAATATCGTTAAGCAATTGAATCCATTTTTAACACAATATCCATTGGATAGGGGACTATATCTATACGGTGGATTAGGTACTGGTAAGACGGTTACTGCAGCAATCGTGGCCAATGCCTTTGCTAAAAAAGGATATAAAGTGGTACTTATTAATATTGTTTCATTTATTGAATCACTTAAACGTTGTTTTGATAGTAAGGATAGTCAAGCTATTAGCAATAAGTTATATGAACTTAAACGAACGGATTTACTAATTATTGATGATATTGGATGTGAAAATAATAGTGCATGGAGTCGAGATGATGTGTTATTTAATGTTTTAAATTATCGCATGGAACATAATAAAGCCACGTGGTTTACATCAAATTTGGATTTTGATGCTTTGCGTAAACATTTTACATTTAATTCTAATGCGAGTGAGGAAGCTGTAAAAGCTGCGCGTTTAATGGAACGAATTGAAACATTAACTTCGCCTTTGTTATTCCAAGGGTTTAATATTCGTCATAAATAATTCAATGAATCAATTGGAAATTCTTTCAATTGATTCATTTTTTTAGAGTTTAATCGTTGGCTTCCATTAATATATAAATAAATTATCGATTTATTAATTTTGGTCAATTGTCCGATAAACAAGGTATTTTTGTGTTATTCTCTTATGAATTCGCAAGTAAAATAGTATTTATTTAAGAAGGTTAAAAAAAGTTGATAAAATGATAACACTTACATAAAAAAAGCGTTAAATTAATGAATAAGTCATGCTAAAATGAAACACAAGGAGGAAATATGGTTAGAAAAATAGGTGTATTAACTTCCGGTGGGGATTCGCCAGGAATGAACGCAGCCATTCGTTCCGTCACACGATGTGCTTTAGGCGCAGGAATTGATGTTGTTGGTATAAGGGATGGTTATAAAGGATTGATCGAAGAAAAATTCGAAGTTTTCAATAAGTCCAGTGTTTCCGACATATTATCGCGTGGTGGCACAATTTTGGGTAGTGCGCGGTTAAAAGAATTTAAAAATGAAGAAGTTCAAGATCAAGCAGTTGAAGTGCTAAAACGAAATGGCATTGATGCATTAGTAGTTATTGGTGGGGATGGCTCGTATCGTGGAGCGTTATCCTTAACCCGCAAAGGTATTAATTGTATTGGATTACCGGGTACAATTGATAATGATATTCCAGGAACAGATTTTACAATCGGTTTTGATACCGCATTGCAAACTTGTGTTGAGTGTGTCGATAAATTAAGGGATACATCTTCATCACACCATCGCTGTTCTGTCGTTGAAGTAATGGGAAATCGATGTGGTGATTTAGCTATATATACTGCGATTACTTCTGGGTGTGAAGTTTGCATTACGCCAGAAACAGGGTATGATGAAATTGAATTAATGGAACGTTTGAGGTATTTGGAGCGTTCTATGCATAAAAATCATGCGATTGTTGTGGTAAGTGAAAAGTTAACTGACGTGGATGCATTGGCAAATAAAATAACCAATAATACTGGTTTTTCTGCTAGAGCAACCATTTTAGGTCATATTCAAAGGGGCGGTTCACCAAGTCCAAAAGATCGTTTATTGGCAAGTCAAATGGGTGAAAAAGCTATTGATTTGCTCATGAGTGGTGTTGGAGGTCATTGTGTGGGTATTATCGAGAATAAAATTACAAGCTTACCAATTGAACAAGCATTAACTGAAACCAGTTCATCAAGAAAATATATGTACCGTTTATTTGAACGGTTAGTATAAATATAAAGTTAAGAAGGAGAATTATGTTAGAAAGAAAGACAAAAATCGTTTGTACGATTGGTCCTGCAACTGAAAGCGAAGAAATGTTAGAAAAATTAATTACAGCTGGCTGTAATGTTGTGCGTTTTAATTTTTCTCACGATACACATGCGGGACATAAAGAAAGAATGGAACGCGTACGCCGTGTAGCTAAACGTTTAAATCAACCAGTTGCTTTATTGTTGGATACCAAGGGTCCAGAAATTCGTTGTGGTGTTTTCAAAAATGGTCAAGAAGAATTCACAAAGGGTGAAATCGTTAAAATTACGCGAGATGATGTTGAAGGTACACATGAACGTTTCCATATTGATTGCCCTGAATTATATGATGATTTAAAGGAAGGCAATACGTTGTTAATTGATGACGGTAAAATGAAATTGACTGTCTTAAGCAACAATGGTAAAGAAATGGAATGTCGAGTTGAAGTAAGTGGACCAATTAAAACACGCAAAGGATGCAATGCACCAGGCGTTAAGTTAAGTATGCCATTTATTTCTGCTAAAGATGAATCTGATCTTCGTTTTGGTTGCAAAATGGATGTTGATTATATTGCTGCAAGCTTTGTTCGTCGTGCTGATGATGTATTAGCAATTCGTGATATTTTAGCTAGCGAAGGTAAATCACATATTCAAATTTTTGCTAAAATTGAAAATGAAGAAGGATTTGAAAACCTTGAAAGTATCTTAAAAGTTGCCGATGGAATTATGGTGGCTCGTGGTGATTTAGGTGTAGAAGTTGAAACACAATTTGTGCCTATTTATCAAAAACGTATCATCAAAGTATGTAATGCCATGGGTAAACCTGTAATTACTGCAACTCATATGTTGGATAGTATGACTGCTAATCCTCGCCCAACACGTGCTGAAGCAAGCGATGTTTGCAACGCTGTTTTGGATGGTAGTGATGCGGTTATGTTAAGTGCAGAAAGTGCTGCTGGTGAATATCCAATTGAAGCAGTTACTACTATGGCAACCATTAGCCAAGCAACGGAAGGCATTATTGATTATTCAGCGCGTTTGGATAGTGCACGCAATTCATTCCGCGACACTTATTCTGATGCTATTGGATTGTCTGCTGCGGATGTAGCATTGAAATTAAAACACATTAAAGCCATTGTTTGCTTTACACAAAGTGGCAACAGTGCTCGTCGATTAAGTAAATATAGACCATGTGTTCCAATTATTGCCATTACTTTTGATGAAAGAACACAACGTTCTTTGGCAGTAAATTGTGGTGTTACTGCTTTATTAAGTGAAGTGCGTAACGATATGGTTAACGATGTGGAATTAGCCAGTGATTTTGCACGTCAATGTGGATTGAAAAAAGGTGATTTGTGCATTTTAGTTGCGGGTTACCCACAAGGTGAAGGTAGCACGAACATGATGCGTATCGTGGAAGTTAAATAATCATTCAACTAAAAGGGGAGGTTGTTTGGATTAACCAAACGATTAAAAGATGAGTAATCAACAATATTCACAATTAAAATGCGGTGATTTGGTGGCGGATAGCCGAGGAATCGTTTTTGTGATTACGCAACGCTTTTTTGCGGGTGATGACTGTTGGTTTAGTGGAGTTACGTTAGATAATAACGCTTACCATAGTATGTGTATCCATCGTTGCGCATGTGATCAATGGACAACCATTGAGTCAATCTAATGAATTGGGCATAGTAATGTAGACTATGCCTTTTGTTTTGTTTTGTTATAATAGAAAATGGTTAGATAAAGGAGACGGGTATATGGATATTAAATTAATTGCTTTGGACTTGGATGGTACTTTATTAAATGATCAGAAAGAAATCGATCAACCTACGATTGATGCATTATTAAAAGTACAAGAAAAGGGAATATCCATCGCCATTGCAACAGGAAGAAGTAAAGGAAGCATTGAATTTGTTTCTCAGCCTTTGCATTTATATGATGGAAATAACTTTGTTGTAGGTGTGAATGGGCAAATTATTTATGATTTTGCTAATAAAGAATATTTTGTGGATAAGGTGTTTGATGGCTATGATGCGCAAAAATGTATGGAATTGGGAGAAAAAATGGGGTTTGAAGTTACCGTTTGTTGCGGTCACGATGCTTACCGTTATGCCCCAAAGGCATGGCGTGTTCCGGATAGCAATGAATTAATGTATGAAGGAGCGTATGCTGATTTCGGATTAAAACCATTTAAACGCAATACGTACGATGTATTTGAAGTTAATGAGTGGATTGATAAAGATGTTAATAAATTTGTATTCCGTCAATCTAAAGAATTCTTTTTAGAAAATATTGAAACCATCCGTAAATGTTTACCAGACTATGATGTATTAATGGTAGGAAGCACATGGATTGAAGTAATGCCCAAAGGAGTTAGTAAAGCCAGTGGATTAGCATATGTAGCGAATTTATTAGGAATCAACGCAAAGAATATCATGGCATTTGGTGATGCTGAAAATGATATTGATATGTTTAATTATGTTGGTTATCCAATTGCTATGGGAAATGCCATGGATAATGTCAAAGATATTGCTTATGATGTAACGGATACTAATATTAGTAA
>CALCFG010000035.1 GCA_937900565.1 uncultured Erysipelotrichaceae bacterium | reverse complement strand
ATAGTATTAACTATCTATACGAAGCCAACAAATCTTTAGTTTGTTGGTAGTTCACGGACAGATAATGATAAAATAAGGGCATGATTGAATGTAAATTAATAACGGATAAAAGTTTATTTGATACTTTTGTAGAAAATCATATCTATACCCATTATCAAAAAACAAGTACTTGGGGAGAATATCGCGTCAATTATTGTGGTGATGAGGCCTATTTAATGATTGGAGCGTTTGATGAACGTCAATTGGTTGGTACCGCCATGGTAACCATAACTAAACGTAAAGGTATTGGTAAGGTAGCTTATGTAGCGCAAGGGTTATGTATTGACTATCAAAATAAAAAGCTAGTCCATTTACTTATCGATGCGATTCATCGCAATGTGAAACCGTATAAGGTCACATGCTTAAAAATGGATTTTAATGTTAAACGGTGCCTGCATGCAATTGATGGAAGTGTGATTGAAGGGGAAGATAACCAATGGTTAACTGACTTTTTAGTTTCAATGGGATTTAAACATCGTGGCTATGGCTATGCTTATGATGGTTCTTGGGCGAATCGGTTTACTTTGATTGCTCCAGTATCAAAAGATAAATACGAAAAAACAGTGCAAAAAAGCTTGATGCAAGCTGTCAATCGCCAATTAAAGACCGGTTTGATTGTTCGTGATGGTTGTGACGAAGATTTGCCGGCTTTTGTTAAAGCGGCGCAAACGTTGGGTGATAAAAAGCATTTTACTGCCGATAATGAAACTTATTTTAGTAATTACATTAACGCCAATAAACCATATTCCGTTTTTAAAATTGCTGAAATTGATTATGAATTGAAGGCAAAAATATTTGAAGAAGAACTTAATAGCAGTAAAGTAAGACGTAATCCGGAACTGTTGGCTTCTGTGCAACGTAAATATGAACAAGCCATTGCCGATGTGAATGCGGGTAAAACTAAAGAAATATTGGGTGGTGCAATTTATATGCGTATTGGTAATATGCTATTTGATCCGTATACGTATACATTTAAAGAACATAACGAATTTAAAGCGGCTGCTTGTTTGCATATTGCAACAAGTCGTCAATACGTGCCAATGGGTGTGGATTATTTAGATTTTGTCGGATTTGCGGGAAATACAGATGTTAATGATCCTTATTATGGATTATATGACTTTAAGAGTAAATTTGGTAGTGAGTTTGTTGAATATATTGGTGAATTTGATTATGTATATAAAAAGAATCAATATAATACCGATAAAACATTGCGCAAACTAAAATCATGGATTAAGCATCATGCTTAAAGTTTGCTGTTTTGTAAAGTGTAAAAAATTCATCAAACATATTTTTACTTTCTTTATAACTCCAAAAAAAGCGACGAAAGTGGTTAATTTATAAAAAAATTAAATTTTTTTCAAATTATTGTTGACACTAATGCGTTTACTTTGGTATATTGTTTAAGCGCTTAAGGCGCGTAGGCGATATGGAGGCTTAGCTCAGTTGGGAGAGCATCTGCCTTACAAGCAGAGGGTCAGCG
>CALCFG010000034.1 GCA_937900565.1 uncultured Erysipelotrichaceae bacterium | reverse complement strand
ACGTGCCACTACCTTCAGATTTAATGCATGACTTATGGATTTACGATAGATTCCTTCAATCCCTGTTATGCGTGCTAAATCACAATATTCATCAACAACAGTTGGATCGCTCATGTAAATAATTCCACCATATTTTTGTTGCAGACATTTCGCCATTTGCACACCTAACATGGACGCGTGATATAGCCCGCCTTTAGAAAGCTTGGTATCTTCAATTAATTGATCATCAACTAAATAAGTACCACTTTCCAACGGATAGCACGGTCCCCCACGCGATGCAATCGCATCCAAATTTGATAAATCAATTTGATTATCTTGGATAAATTGTTCCACTACTTGCATTCGATAATTTAATTGATTATTAATGTTCGCAAAAGTTTTTAAAACGGATGAATCATGAAATACATCACTAGTATATTTATTTTCTTCATTAACAAATAAAGAGAGCTTAGTGGATGTAGATCCAGGATTAATCACAAAAATCTTATAATCTTTCATCTTTTTTCCTTACTTTAAAATAGTTTCATAAACACGTAATACATTTTAATGGAATATTTTAGTAATACTTGTTTCATCATAATAATGACTACGCAATGCTTGCGATAGTTTCGGTAAATAACGGGTAATTAAATAAAATACTTCCTTCTTTGGATTATCAAATTTTCCTAAGGGAACAAACATCGCAAAGTTTTGCAAGAGATATTCCCCTTGCCTTAACTTTTCAATATCGCCATGATAATTATTTTGATTCAGGTCACACTCTTCATTATTTGCTAAACGCGATATTGTAGCGCAATGCATATCCACAACGTTCATGCAAATTTTCCTTAAGCTAGGCAATGGGTTACAGTAGTGCAACCCATTGATTATTCTATTAACGTTTAAAAAAAGTAACAATGTAATAAATTCCCAAACCCAAAAATGCCACAACAAATAGATAAAGCAAATTAAGTTTACCTAAATAAGCACCAATACCGAAACAAAGCGCTGAAAGACAATAAAGAATGCCTTTCATTAATGGGATAAATCTACCCATTAAAATTCACCTTGGGCAAGCATGCTATCACATACTTTCTTCATGGCAGCTAAGTTAGCACCTTTTTGATAGTCTTTCCTATCAATATGATAATATTTCATAGCATCCACACATTGCTCAAAAATACGCCCCATAATACTTTCCAACTGCTTATCAACAATGTCAAAAGAATCAAAATAGAATCGTGCGTTTTGTCCCATTTCTAAACATGAAGTAGCAACGCCGCCAGCATTGGCTGCTTTGCCAGGACAATAGATGATTCCATTGCGTTTATATACATTAATGGCTTGATTATCACTTGGCATATTGGCACCTTCTCCAACCAGTAATGTACCATTTTTTACAAGACGCAATGCTCTTGCTTCATTGATTTCATTCTCTTTAGCACATGGTAAAACAATTTGGGCATGAATTGAATCATCATCATAAATACTACCTTCAAAATATCGACCACTATGTGCTAAATCCACATAGTCTTTCAAAGTAGAACGATTTACTTCTTTAATCGTTTTAATGATATCCAGATTTAAATTTTCATCAAGAATATAACCTTTCGAATCACTCATGCCAATAATGGTATTGATACCATGGTAATCGATATTGTGAGCTTGACATACTTTTTCAACAAAATAAATTAAGCCAAATCCAGTGGCCTCTTTTCTTACCAAAGAACCACCCATTCCTAATGGTTTACCCGTAAGTACACCCAAATGTGAGATTGAAGTTAATTTTTTATAAACACCATATAGATAACCAATTTCTCGCGCACCAACCCCCATATCGCCAGCAGGTACATCCTCATTAGGTCCAATATACTTATACAATTCTTGCATAAATGCTTGGCAAAAGCGGAATATTTCGCCATCACTTTTACCTTTAGGATCAAAGTCTGATCCACCCTTTGCACCGCCAATTGGTAGTGTAGTCAACGCATTTTTAAAGATTTGTTCAAAACCTAAAAATTTAAGAATACTTAAATTAACACTTGGATTAAATCGTAATCCTCCTTTATAAGGACCAACTGCATTATTGAATTGTACACGATATCCTGTATTAACTTGCAATTGGTGGTTATCATCTTCCCACACTACTTTAAAAGTAATAATTCGATCAGGTACAATTAATCGTTGCAATAGATTAGCTTTGGTATAGATACTATTATCATCAAATAATTCATCCACACTTTCCAACACTTCAGAAACAGCTTGAACAAATTCTGGTTCATTGGGATATTTTTTATTTAATAATTCAATAGTTGAATTGACATAATTATTCATATAAATCTCTCCTTAGTTATTAGTTTAGAAGAATTTTGTTATTTTAAAAACGAAAAATTAACCATAACACTGAAACTTTTTGCAAAAATAAAAGACATGGAGTTTATCCATGCCCTATTCAATAACTATTGGTTAACTAAATCTTTTAACGTTTTGCTTGTTTTAAAAGTTACACGCTTACCTGCTGCAATTTCAATTGTAGCACCAGTTGCTGGGTTAACTCCTTGACGAGGTGCAGTTTCTTTTACTGAAAATTTACCGAAACCTGCAACATCAACTGTATTACCATTGACCAAAGCTTCTTTAACACTAGCAAACAAAGCGTCGATAATTTCAGCTGCATCCTTTTTTGTAATATTTGTTTTATCAGAAACGATATCTACTAAACCTTTTTTATTAATTGTTTCCATGTTTATTTCTCCTTTAAAAAACATTATATATTTTAATAAGATAGCGACATTAAATGCAACATTAAAATCATATTATTTCTGCATTTTTATGAATATTTACTGCTTGAATTAATTCATCAACTATGCATTGGATTTCTTTTTCATTGCTTGCATTACATCCACTGGCTTGCTGATGTCCACCACCATGATGTCTAAGTGCAATTGGATTAATATTTACACGGTATGACCGTAATGATACACGATACTTATGATCTTCTATTTCATAGAACAACCCCCATACTTCAACACCTTCAATGCCCTTCATAACATTGACATGATCTTTGAGTTGTTCCATAGAAAAACCATTAGCAAGTACATCTTCTTGCTTTATTATGCAATATGCTACGCCATTGCTAACATTTACTTTACTGCGTAAATAGGTAATGCCATTGTATTCATTCAATGGCAGTTGTGAAGTATTTTTAAATAATTCCACATGATCTAAGCCAGCTTCCATACATTTTGTGTAGGCAGTCAATGTATTAACACTTGTATATGCAGCCGAAAAATTAACACTATCGGTAACGATTCCATAAGCTAAGTAGGTTGCTGTTTGAACTGAAATCATTAACTCAGCTTGTTGGAACATCTCCATTAAAATTTGGCACGTAGCCGCACTTGCAGTATCAACATAGTTGGTTTGACAGAAAGAATCAACATTGGGATGATGATCAATTTTAATGCTCATCGCACATTGATCAAACGTCTTTTCATCATCTAAACGTTCCCTATTCGCACAATCCACGACAATTGCAAGTGTATTGGACCAATTAATATCATCGTTTACATCACATAACGGGAAATAATGATGACGATCTTGATCTTTACCAAAAGCAATAACCGTTTTATTTGGATAATTATCTTTAATCCATTGGGTCAACCCAAATTGTGCTCCAAAAGCATCCCCATCCGGATTTAGATGGCGATAGATAACGATTGATTCATAAGAATCAATCGCATCAAGAATCGAACAAAACATTAATTTAAACCTAAAATACGATAAGTGTCACGGGCAATCATTAATTCTTCCAATGTTGGAATAACATAAGCTTTTACTTTTGAATCATCCGTAGAAATTAATGTATCTTTACCACGCACATTATTACGTACCGGATCGCATACGACATGTAATGTTGGTGTTAAACGATCTAAGATTTGTTGACGTAAGTCAATATCGTTTTCACCTAATCCTGCTGTAAACACGATGGCGTCACAACCAC
>CALCFG010000033.1 GCA_937900565.1 uncultured Erysipelotrichaceae bacterium | reverse complement strand
CGACCACCATTAATAGCATACAATAAACATTTCGCTAAGTTAGCACGGGCACCAAAGAATTGCATTTCTTTACCCACAACCATACTACTTACGCAACATGCAATCGCATAATCATCACCGTGAATTGGTCGCATTAAATCATCGTTTTCGTATTGAATAGAACTTGTATTAATGGATACTTGTGCACAGAATTTTTTGAAATTCATTGGTAAACGTGTACTCCATAATACAGTCATGTTAGGTTCTGGTGCAGTACCTAAGTTAGATAATGTATGTAAGTAACGGAAGCTATTTTTAGTTACTAATGTTCTTCCATCAACTCCCATTCCACCAATGGATTCCGTTACCCAAGTAGGGTCACCTGAGAATAAATCATTATATTCAGGAGTACGTGCAAATTTAACACAACGTAATTTCATGATGAATTGGTCAACCATTTCTTGAATTTCTGATTCAGTGTAGCGTCCTTCAGCCAAATCACGAGTAGCGTAAATATCAATAAATGTACTTGTTCTACCCAATGACATCGCAGCACCATTTTGTTCTTTAACCGCTGCTAAATAACCAAAGTATAACCATTGAATCGCTTCTTTTGTGTCAGTGGCTGGTTTAGAAATGTCGAAACCATAAATTTCACCCAACTTTTTAAGTTCATTTAAAGCATTGATTTGTTCACTGATTTCTTCAGTTAAACGAATGGTATCTTCATCCATTACACTGCCAGTGCTTAATTTTTGTTCTTTTTTATCTTCAATTAAACGATCCACTCCATATAAAGCGATTCGACGGTAGTCACCAATAATACGACCACGACCATAAGCATCAGGTAAACCTGTAATTACGTGTGAACTACGGCATTTACGCATTTCTTCCGTATATACATCAAAAACCCCTTGATTATGAGTTTTACGGTGTGTTCTAAAGAATTCACTTAATGTCGGATCTACTTTGTAGCCATTATCCGCACATGCTTTTTCTGCCATACGGATACCACCATAAGGTTGCAATGAACGCTTAAATGGTTTATCAGTTTGGAAACCAACAATTTTTTCCAAATCTTTATCTAAATAACCAGCTCCATGACTTGTAATGGTCGAAATAACTGAGGTATCCATATCCAATACACCACCAGCTTCTCTTTCTTGATGTGTTAAATCCATTACCATATCCCACAATTTTGTAGTTGCTTCAGTTGGTCCTGCTAAAAACGCATCATCCCCTTCATATGGTGTATAGTTGCGTTGAATAAAATCACGCACATCAATTTGCTTACACCACTTACCTTCTTTAAAATTACGATATTGTTCCATAAATAATCCTTCCTATTATGTTAACGTTATCATTTTATAAAACGAACAAGTAATTCACAACTGTTTTACTCCATTAATTTAACTGTAAACGTTTACAGTTTTTACTTAATCAATATTACTTTTTCCCAAGCCATGTTTTCATGTGTGAATGCACCATAATTAACGCATTGCGAATAGATTGGTAAACGCAATTGCAATTGTTCGATAATATTGCCTACTGAAAAATCAAAGTGATTAGCTACCCATTGATAAATGGCTTCCATTTCAATTTTGTTACTACCATAACAATCAATGCATAATGAAATCGGTTCGGATAATCCAATGCCATAGGCAACTTGAATTAACGCTTTATCCGCCAATCCATTGGCGACGATATTTTTTGCTACAAAGCGTGAATAATACGCAGCGGAACGATCGACCTTACTTGGATCTTTACTAGAAAAACAGCCCCCACCAATCGGTGCATAGCCCCCATAAGTATCCACTACAATCTTTCTTCCAGTAGTTCCAGAATCCCCAAAAGGTCCAGCAATTGTAAATGCTCCACTTGGGTTAATGATTAATTTTGTATTTTCATTAAAACAGGAATGATCGCTGACCAACGGCAAAATTAACTCATTTTTAACGATTGCATCAATAGCTGCTTGTTCAATTCCCTCATACGAAGCAACAGAAACTAATATCGTATCAATATCAATTAAACGACTATCCTCATAACGGACTGTAACTTGTGTTTTACAATCCGTTTGCAATACATTTTTATATTTACCGAATGCAAGTTCATTGCATTTTTCGGCCAATTGACATGCCAATAAATATCCATAAGGTAAATAAGCATCCGTTTCATTGCACGCATAACCAAACATCATACCTTGGTCACCTGCAGCAATTTTACCATTGGTTACAGCATGATTAATTTGACACGATTGTTGCCCAACTTTTACCATAATATCAAACATTTGATCATAACCTGCTTTTTTTAAAGTATCCTTGGCAATGGATGCATAATCTAATGTCGCTTTACTATTTGCTTCCCCATAAATCAATACAAAATTATCTTTAATGGTTGCTTCAACTGCCATAAAAGAATGAGGATCTTGCTTTAATGCTTCATCCAATATCGCATCAGCAATGGCGTCACATACTTTATCAGGATGACCACATCCGACACATTCACTACTAAATTTAAAAATCATAAAAATTACTACTCCTTTAACTCTTTTACATCTTCGTTAAAGAAAAACGCCTTATCGATAGCGACAAGACGTTTCTTAAGGTAATAAACTATGACTACTTAACGTCTTATCAACTTGGCTTTACCACCGTTACCATCAAAATGGTTGGTTGGTCTGAGTTCAAAGAGCCAATCTCTCCCTCAGTCTTTATAAGATGTGAAAACATTATGCATCATAATAAATAGCCTTGGCAAGTAATTTTTATGATTTATTCATAACTTAATTGGATAATTAGTGCGATTGAATATAATTTAAAGCTTGTGTTGCGGCGATTGCACCATCACTAACCGCACATACAACTTGTCGTACGAGTTTAGTACGTACATCGCCTGCAACAAAGACTCCCTCAATATTTGTTGTACAGGATTCATCGGCTATTATGTAACCTTTCGCATCCATATGCAATTGACCTTTAAATAAATCTGTAATTGGGGAGCGTCCAATAGAAACAAAGACACCATCGGCTTTTAAGCTTCGTTTTTCACCTGTAATGCTATCTTCAACAATAATTCCATTTACTTTAGTTTCACCCAAGATTTCTACTGGTTTAGTATTATATTCAATTTTTAAATTTGATGCTTTACTTAATGGGGCCAAATATTCCTTGCTCGCACGCAATTGATCACGTCGATGAATTAAAGTTACTGAATTAGCCAATGTTGCTAAATAGGTTGCATCATGTGCTGCTGAGTTTCCGCCACCAATAACAACAACATCTTTTCCTTTATAAAACATACCATCACATAATGCACAATAGGCAACCCCTTTTCCTAAATATTCATTTTCGCCAGGAATATTTAAGTGTGTTGCTTCAGCACCCGTAGCAACAATGACAGTTTTCGTTGTATAGGATTGTTTATTGGTTTCAACTATCTTATCCTTACCACTTAATTCAACACGTTTAACTTCTTGATTTACAGTAATTGCACCTGAATTTGTGGCTTGAGCTTGCATTTTCATCCCCAATTCAAAACCATCAATGCCTTCTTCAAAGCCGGGATAGTTTTCAATAAATGCACTTAATGCCATTTGCCCACCAGCACTCATTTTTTCAATCACTAAAGTACTCATTTGTGAACGTGCTGCATAAAGTGCAGCAGTATATCCAGCGGGACCGCCACCAATAATAATTACATCATAATTAGTTGTCATATCTGCGTAATCCTTTCTCAATAATATCGATGGATTGAGGATTGACTAATTTATCCAACACTTCTCCATCTTTTAATAAAACTAAAGTTGGAACAACTTCCAAATTATATTGATCAAACATTGATTCATATTTATCGATATCAACTTCAATAAATTCAATGTTTGGATATTCACTTTCAATATTGGTTAATAACGGAGCCAATCGTTTGCACCAAACACACCAAGTCGCACTAAATTTTAACGCAACATTTCCTTGATTGATATTTAAATGTTCATTATATTGTTTCATCCTTCATTACCTCGCTAACTACTTTAAGTATACAAATCATACTCACATTAACAAAGCAATATGCTTTCTTAAATAAAAAGGCTATGTCACAACAAACAGTTGATAAATAGCCTTTTTTATAGGGGAGTATCAGA
>CALCFG010000032.1 GCA_937900565.1 uncultured Erysipelotrichaceae bacterium | reverse complement strand
ATCCAGAGATTGCCCTACCAGTATTAAAAGAAAGTTACAATGTATTAGCTAATCTAACGGAATGGAACTTTGATATTATCCATGATGCATTAATGCAACAAGTTAAAGATATGGGGTTAAAGAATGGCCAAGTTTTATTCCCTATTCGTGTGGCTTTAAGTGGTAAAGCATTCACACCAGGTGGATGCATGGAATTAGCCAACATTTTAGGTAAAGAAGAATCTTTACGTCGTATCAATTTATCCATTAAACAATTAGAAGCCTAAATAATAAACCTTCGTTTAGCATGATAATTAAACGAAGGTTTTTTTATTTTGCCCATTAAAAAAGGCATTATGAATATTTCATAACGCCATAATAGTTTAGTTTTTCTTTGCTATTTTTGAATCTTCAACTGGTTTTCTCATTAATCCCATAGCAACTGCCGCTACTAATGTGCCCGCAATAATTGCAACGCAGAACCAAATTTTATTCGTTACCATTGGTAATGTAATAAATGAGCCATGAGGGACAGCAGATTCAACACCAGTTAAACAAGCAATAACACTTCCAACGATACAGCCTAAGATATTAGCAGGTAAGATGTGTTTTAAGTCAGCAATCGCAAATGGAATTGCACCTTCAGTTAAGCCGAACACACCCATTACACCAGCTGTTTGCGCTGCGCTACGATCTGCGTCAGTCCATTTGTTTTTAAACATTAATGTCGATAAGAAAATGGCTAAAGGAGGAATACCCACACAAACTCTATACATACCATTTGGAGCATAGATTCCCTCAGAAATTAAAGCAATAGTAAACATAGTTACCGTTTTAGTTAATGGTCCACCCATATCAATTTCACATATAGCACCAAGAACAACAGCAAATAAGATTTGGTTTGTGCCGTTTAATTCAGTTAAGATAGCAATCAACCAATTTAATAATGAACTTAATGGAATAGCTAAAATATAAATATAAGCTAAACCGATTACGAAAGTGGATAGTAATGGAATAATCAAAATTGGCATAATGGATTTAATATAGTTAGGAACGTTCCAACTTTTCATCCATTTAACAAAATAACCTGCAATTACACCTAATACCAATGCACCTAAGAAACCAGATTTTACACCTGTTTCTCCAATAGTATTATTAGCGATATACCCTAAAATAAAGCCTGGAGTTAAACCTGGTCTACCTGCAATTGAGTAAGCAATATATGCAGACATTACTGGAACCATCATAAATAATCCGGCTTTACCAATAAGCTTGATATTTTCCATTACCGGACCTGCAGTTTGCATACCTCCGTCAGTAGCAGTACCACCAATCAATGAAATAGCAAAGCTAATACCACCAGCTACAACTAACGGCATCATGTAAGAGCATCCAGTCAATAATGCCTTTTGTATAGTTTTTAATTCTTTTTTGAAATCCATAAATCCCCCTAGATTTTAGTTAAAACCGTAATATTCTAATGCTTTATCTACTACTTTTTCTGGGTATGAAATGCATTCATCTACATTTCCATAGTAGATATTTTTATCTTCAAATCTTTCTTCATTTTCAATTTGAATACTTACACATAAAATGATCATATCAGCCTCATCAATTTCTTCTTGTTCTAATTCATTTTCGATTCCAATAGATCCTTGTGTTTCGATTTTGTATTCATAACCACGTTTTTTTAATTCATTTTGTAATGACTCTTGTGCCATGTAGGTATGTGCAATACCTGTTGGACAAGCAGTAATACCAACCACCTTCATTTTATTCACCTTTTATCCCTTCATTAATTTGATTTAATAAATTAAATGCTTCATCTACATTTCTGCAACTTAGCAAAGCTTGTCTAAAATCTTCATTTACTAATTTACGGCTTATATTGGAAATCACTTTTAAATGCGTTACATTTTTCTCAGCAAGCGGAACACCAATCATAAAAATTAATCTAACTTCCTCATGATCCCATTTCACTGGTGTATCGCTAATCATCACGGCCACATATGCTTCTTTGACAGATTCACAAATACCATGAGGAATCGCTACATTAAAGCCAACCGCGGTTGAAAATTCTTCTTCTCTTTTATAAATTGCTTCTTTGTATTCCTTTTTATCGCTTAATAAGCGGTTTTCATAAATTAGATTGATCAAATTATCAATAACTTCATCCTTATTTTTCAAATTTTTATTAAAACATAATAATTCTTTGCGTATCATACACACTTATTCCCTTCCAATAACCTTTTTGAATAAATCTTTCGTAATACCTTCCATACGGATTTCTTGAAATTGTTCGTTTCGCATCAAATTAAATATATCTTCAAGTATCTTTTTAGAAATTTGTAAATCAT
>CALCFG010000031.1 GCA_937900565.1 uncultured Erysipelotrichaceae bacterium | reverse complement strand
GATACTCCCCTATAAAAATGGCTATTTATCAACTGTTTGTTGTGACATAGCCAATTATATTTACGGACTTACTAGGTGGTAGCGTTAATGCGTTGGCAATGAAATACTTACCAGTAAATAGCTATAAATTAATTAGTGGCGCCAATGTATCCATGGTATTGGAATGTATATTTAGTGAACCGAGTGATGATGAAACAATACGTGCGATTGTTGAACAAGCAAGAGCTGGATTGGTTTATGTTAATGAAATGATGAAGGGGTTATAGATGATTTGTGCACTTTTTGTTGATGACCGTTTATTACATGGTCAAATTGCCTTTAAGTGGACTCACTATTATCAATTGGATCGAATTTGCGTCATTAACGATGATGCAGCAAACGATGAATTTACAAAAATGATACTAGAGTTAGCAAAACCTCGAAATGTATCATTATCAGTTGCTCATCTCAATAAAGAAGGTATCGAAATTTTAGAAGAATGTAAAAATAGTAAAGATAAATGCTTGATCATTGTAGCGAGTTTGTTTGATGCAATTCAATTAATCAATCTAATGCCATCTATTAATAAAGTAAATATAACTGGATTAAGAGAAAAATTAAATAGTAAGTGTTTAAATGAAAGAGTTTATTTGAGTAAAGAAGATGTAACTTCCATTAAACGTTTATTATCAATGCAGGTTGATGTTTGTACAAACTTAACTCCCAAAATTGATTATATTCGGCTAACAAATGATTACCTTGATTCCCAATCTACTCAGTGATTATTTTTATGATAATGGATAGTTTTACTGCAGTAAATAGCTTCAATTAGTTTTTATCTGATTTTTATAGCTGCTATCACAAAAATCGGTATGGATAATAATGATTTGTTATTATTTATATTGCTGTTAGTATTCGCTATAATTGTTACATGCATTATATGGATATACATAACCACACTATTTGGGGTGTGGATGATGGGATACAGGAAAAAGAAGAAACAATTCAGGCATTAAAGAACGCAAGTAATGATGGAATTGTTGGGTTGTGTGTAACTCCACATATAAAACCAGGAGAGATAAATGAAACGTTGTTTAATACAATTAAACAACGTTTTAGTGTATTTGAAGCAATAGCGAGTGATTATGGAATACAAGCTTTCTTAGGAGGTGAAGTATTAATTAATTATGATTTATTTGATGTAATTGATAATGAATTATATTTAACAATAAATAATACAAATTATTTATTAGTTGAATTTAATTTAGGTAGAGATATTGCAAGTATTGAGTATATTGATGAATATTTACAAGATTTAATTGATCGAGGATTTCGCCCAATTATTGCCCATGTGGAAAGATACTTTCCAAAAGGTATTGATTTATCAATCGTTAAGAAATGGAAAAGCTATGGCTGTATTTTCCAAATGAACCGTACAAGTTTGCTTGGAATTCATGGGAAAGTTTTAAAAGAAAATAGTATAAAACTATTAAAAAATAAATGGGTATCTTTAGTTTCTTCTGATGCACATAGTGCGGAAGGAATGCGTAGGCTTAAGTTAAGTGATACGTATGAAGTTTTAGGAAAGTTAGTTGGATATAATAACGCAAGAATATTGCTTTATGATAACCCAAACTATATTTTGAATAATCTTGATACTGTTTCTATGCGGTAGATAATGTATAATAGTTTCGTTTAAATGGGGGAAGATATGAACAATTCAACAGTTAATCAAAATTATGAAGATGAAATTGATTTGTTAGCTTTTTTAATAAAGCTTAAGCAAAATATAAAATTAATTATACTAACTTTTTTGGTAGGATTATTACTTGGTGGCTTATATGGATTGTTTTTAGTTAAACCTCAATATACGTCGACAGCAAAAATATATTTAAGAGGAACGAGTGCAACGATATCGTTGCAAGATTTGCAATTGGGGTCACAATTAACAAATGACTATGAAGTAATTTTTAAATCTCGTACAGTACTTGAAGATGTGATTAAAGATTGTAGCTTAGATTTAACAGTACAAGAATTAGCAAAGTTAATAACAATAAGTAATCCTAGTGATACGCGTATTTTAGAAATCAAAGCTACAACCAATAACTATAACCAATCATCGGATATTGCAAACTCAGTCATGGAAAATGGTATTGATACTGTATTAGAAATTGATGCTCAATCACCATATATCGTCGAACGCGCAATACCTGTTGACGTTAAAGTAAATCATTCAGCTGCTTATTATGCACTAATTGGTTCGCTTGCTTTAACAGTGGTATATTGTGGCATATTATTTATTCAATTTGTTTATAACGATACTGTTAAATCCAGTGAAGATATTAAACGCTTCTTGGATTTACCAGTATTAACAGTAGTTCCAGAAGATACACAAGCAAAAAAGAAAGGTAAAAGGGCTTAATTATGGTGGATGAAAAATTAGGTTTAAAGTTTAATGGCTATGCAAATTCACCAAGTAGTGAAGCTTTTAAGACATTACGTACTAATCTGTTATATTCTGAAAATGCTCGTGTTATTGCAGTTACAAGTTCTTTGCCAAGTGAAGGAAAGACCTATACTTCATTCAATATTGCGCAAAGCTTCGCTTTAATAAATAAAAGCGTTATCTTAATTGATTGTGACTTACGTAAAGGAACTGTTAAACGTTATTTAAATACAAAGAAAACATTGTACGGCTTGAGTGAAGGCTTGACCGGACAAGCGGATGATATTATTCAACATACTGATAATCCTTATTTAGATGTTGTTGTTGCCGGTAAATTCCCACCGAACCCATCAGAATTATTATCAAATGAAATTTTTAAAAATTTTATAGAAAACTTAAAACAACGCTATGACTATGTAGTGATTGATACGCCACCACTAACAGCATCTGCCGATGCGACGATAGTAGGACGCTTAAGCGATGGGGTAGTTCTTGTTGTAAGAAATGACTTTGTTAAAAAGAAAATTGTTCAACGTTCAAAAGAACAATTAGTCCGTAGTGGTTCACGAATCTTCGGAGTTGTTTTAAATCGAGTTAAAAAAGGCCAAGAAGAGTATAAGAACTATAGCTATGGTTATTACTATGGGGAACAATAGTGAGACTTAAAAAAAATGTAAAAATTACAGGTATCGCCATTTTAGTTGCTGCCGGTTTGTTCGCTGGATTTCATTTTCTAGATTCCAAGGAAGAGCCTGAGCCAACTGAAGTCAGCGAACAAACGCCAGCAACCACATCAAGTGATTACCATCATATTACCTATGACGGTAAAGAATATGAATTTAATTCTCAAATCGCGACTATTCTATTTATGGGTGTTGACTCAACTGATGGTGATGGTATAGGTCAAGCTGATTCAATACAGTTATATTTATTGAATCGATTAGATGAAACAATGGATGTAGTAAGTTTATCTAGGGATATACAAACCCCAGTTCGATTATTTGATATAGCACATAATGATTTAGGTTGGGAACTACGGCACCTTGCATTGGCTTATGCCTTTGGATCTTCACCGGAAAATGGTGCTATGTTGACCTGCCAAGCAGTTTCACGTTTACTCCATAATATTCCTATTAATTATTTTGTAGCGGTTGACTTAACAAAATTACCATTAGTTCATAGTATGGTTGTCCCTACAGATTCTTTAGTTGATAAAAATCCAGAATGGACTGCTGGTAAAACCATTAAATTAACGCAAGACAATGTCGAGTTGTTCTTAAGAAGCCGTCAAACGGATATAAATTTCTCAAATAATGATAGAATGCAACGCCAAATGGTTTATCTTAATGCTTTTTTTGAGAAAATTAGTGAAATGTTGAATAAAGATTTTGATAAAACGGTATCAAGGTTATATAATGTTTCTAAAGATTTGATAACAAATATCTCATTATCAGATATCGAATCTTTTGCAAAAATGTTAATAACTTTCTCATACGACGAATCTACAGATTATCATTTGATCAAAGGGACTAACACACTAGGATCCGCTCACGATGAGTTTTATGTCGATGAAGAGCTATTATCAAAGATGATCGTAGATTTATTTTATAAGGAGGATTAGAAAATGAAAAAGTTAATGTTGGGCATGTTAAGTGCTTTTATGTTATTTACTTTAGCTACACCTGTCAGTGCTTTGGACAGTGTTTCAATTGATAACGTCACTGTTTCAGGACTTGGTGAAAAAGAAAAAGTTGTTTTAAGTGTAGTAAGCGGAAACGACATGGCTGAAGTAGTTGCAGGTAATAAGGAATTATCTGAAGTAACTGGTGTTAAAGATGTAGCTTTATTGACGGATGTTAAACAATTTAGTGTTATTGAAACTTCAGCAGATAGAGCAGTAAGAAAGTTCCCTGTTTCTTGGGAAGTTTCAAATATTACTAGTAGTACTGAGGTTTATTTGTTAACTAGTTCTAATGGTAATGATTGGACATTAACGTCAACAAAAGTTGAAAATGGTAAAGTTGATTTCTTGTTAGCTAACGGAGATTATTTTGGACTTGCATACAAAGTAGTTAAAGCGCCTGCGGCAAACAATGATAAACCTGCTTCTAAACCAGCTAGTGGTTATGATGATGGTGGTCCTTTCACTACTGATGCTTGTGGTAACGTGTTTGATCGTTGGGGAAATGAAATTTACCATGCTCCAGTTTGTGTAAACAATAACGCTGCTGCTGGTAATACTTATACATTTGTAAATACAAGTGATCGTTAATCTGAAAGTTTAATAACTAAAATAAAACAATTCAGGCTTTGTCTTGAATTGTTTTTATATGAAAGGAAGTTGTGAGGATGAAAATAAATCAATCATTAAAAAAATTAGTTCGTTTAGTTTCAACATTTGCTTTAGTGCTTGCATTAAGTGCATGTGGAAGCGAGCTAAGTGAAACAAGTACGCCAGTAAGCAGTGAAGCTACCAGTGATGCATCTTCAGCTAAAGCTGAAGAGTTAGCGGCTAAATACAACCCAATATGGGATAATTATAGTGCGTTAAATGAGGATTATATTGCGTATTTAGAATGGGAAAATGATTTATTGTATAACTATGGTGATGATACTACGGATCCATATCCACATGTGATTGTGCGAAGTCGTGTTGTGGATGATGGTGAAGGAAATATGAATGTTGCCAATAGTGAATACATGCGAAATGATATTTCGCATGCTCAACGTAGCTTTGGGCAAGACTTTATGGATGGTGAAAGTAAAGTGGATGAAAACTATGTCCCACAGGATCAAAACATTATCATTTATGGACACTATGTATATCCAAGTAAATATGGTGTGGATTACTTAAAATTTACGCATTGCATAAATTTAAAGATATGGAAAACATCGAAGACTATGATACCTTTACATTGACTTTTAATCATCAACAAAGAACATATCAGGTAGCCCATGCATTTACCTATGATAAATCACTATATACTACACGTGAAGAATCACCATTGGCTTTGAATTATACGGCTGAACAATTAGCTAGTAATTTTGATAAGATTGAAAATGTTTATGGGGATTATTTAGATACCGGTGTTGAGATTGGTCCTGAAGATAACTTTGTAACTTTACAAACATGTGTTGAAAATCGGGACGACCAATTATTCTTCGTTATTGCAAAAGAAATCGAACGTATAGACTTTTAAAATAGGAATAGCTGTTAGTTGCTGTTAAAGTGATTAGCAGCTTTTTTGTCTTTTATAAAGTTAAAATAGAAGTGAAACTTGCATGATGGTTATAAAATGGCACAATAAATTCTTATGTGGTTTCTGAAATTTAGCTTCAAAGTTTAAGTGGGGAATTCCGGTAATCTTATCAAGGATTTTTACGGGAAATTTAATAAGCACTAATTCAAACAGTATTGAATGAATTAGTGCTTTCTTATATATTTTTCTTTCTTGGTTTGTATTTTTTGCTTTCTCCAGATTTATGCCTTCTTATATTCTTATTGCTATGGAACGATTAATGGAAAGTACGTACTGTACCTGGGAAAAGTCAGAGGGTAGAGGATATACATTATATAAATGTGGAAGAATATTTGAAAAAGCTGGGCGATTAAACAATCGTCCAGCTTTTTCATAGCTATTAAATAAGAAGATTAGATATTGCTTGCAGCAAGTTTACCAGCAACTCTACCAAAGTATACGGCAGAACCAATTGCCATACCACAGCATGGGTATTCATCACCGAATAATCCAGTAAATGCCACTTCACCTGCAGCATATAAACCTTTAATTGGTTGATCTTGTGTATCTAATACTTGGGCATTTTCATCAGTAACTAATCCACCGAAAGTCACTGTAACGCTTGGATTTAAGCGTAACGCATAATAAGTATCACCTTCGATTGGGTATAAGTAGTCACTTGGTTTACCAAAGTCAGTATCTTTTTTATTAGCACATAATTCATTGTAATGATCAATTTCAGCTTTTAATGCATCAGCGTCAACTTCCATCAATTCAGCTAATCCTTCAATGGAATCACTTTGTAATGTTTTTTCTAAAGTCATTGCATATTGAACCATTGGGGAAGGATCGTTAGCAGTTGCAATATACCAACCATGATCTGTACCTGATTTAAAGATTGCATCGCCCACATGGTATTGATAAGTGTATTCATTGGCAACACGTATGCCATCACCATTTAAGATTAAACCAGCTTCTTCATTAATACCAACACCTGCTGTGTAGTCAACATACACTGTTTGTGCTTCTGGTGCATCGTAAACTTTTGCACCAATCGCACTGGCCATTGTAATACCTTCACCAATATTTCCTGCTGGTACACTTGTTGCGTATTTTTCGCCAACAGAATCTTTGTATCTTGCCATCATTTCTCTGTTTTGAGCATAACCACCAGTAGCAATAATGACATTGTTAGAGTTAACTGTTAATGTTTCACCATTGTTATAAGTACCTTTCATACCAATAACAGCGTTGTTATCATCCGTTAACAATTCAGTGACAGCACAATTGTATACAATCTTACCACCCAATTTTAAATATTCTTCCATCATTGGAACAGCGATATTTCCACCAAATCCATCGGTCATGCCACCACCATGGTGATCTTCTTTGTTTGTTGTATTGTGTACACGCCAAGGGGTTAATGATTGATGGATAGCTTCCACATCATATACCATAACACCCATATCTTCTAACCAAGTTAAGTTTTCAACAGAGTTATTAACAAACGCATCAATCATTGTTTCATTTAATTGCTCAGAACCTACCATAGTGTAGAAGTAGTCTTTTAATTGTTGTGCAGAATCACTGTATCCTTGTTTTTCTTGCCAAGTAGTACCAGCAGCTAATAATTTACCACCGCTACGTGTTGTGGCACCACCACTAATACCTTGTTTTTCAACGATCACAACATTGGTTGCTCCAGCACGTAGTGCTTCAATACCAGCTGCTAAACCAGCAGCCCCTGCACCAGCAATGGCAATTTGAGCATCTAAAGAAGTTTCAACTTCTTTTGGTGCTACTGCTTTAGCAGTTAAAGCATCCACATCAGCTCCCGCTTGGCCTAATGCATCTTTCGTCGCATTTAAGATGGCATTGCTGGTGATAGTAGCACCAGTAATCATATCAATCGCTAGCGATTGATTTTCAACGATTTGGCTCGGAATAACATCAATTGGTGCATTATCTACGCCATAACCAATACCATACGTTTCACTATGACTCGTAACTTTAACATCATCAATGCTACTTTCACTTACCGTAACTTCTACCGTTAAATCACCTTTCATACCTTTAGTAGTGGCAGTATATGTACCTGCAGTAAGTTTTAATTCACTTTGCGCACTACTTTCAGTATTTTGCGTGGAATTGCTTGTACAAGCAGCTAATGACATAACCATTGCACCACTAAGTACAACACTTCCAATCTTTTTAATTTGACTCATACATCCTCCTTATTGTGAAATTCTCATCAAATTCTAACCTTATTTTAGTTCATCCATTAAGGGCATTGTCAATAGGCTTTTAAAAAGCATAAATATCGTATGTTTGTGCAAACAATCAAGAATTGTTTGCAATAAGCATTACCTAAGGGGATACTTATGCTTTCATGTTTAAAATGTGTTAGTTTGTGGGAAATTAGCAAACCTATTGACAGAGTGCTAAAAGAAGATTAAACTACATTTAGCATTTAAAGGAAAGGAGTGCTAAATATGACAATTAAACCTTTATATGACAATGTATTATTAGAAAAAGAAAAGAGTGAAGATAAAACAGCCAGTGGTATTATTCTTTCGACGAAAGAAAAAGAACAAGCTTATGCAAATGTAATTGCAGTGGGTGAAGGTACATATCAAGATGGCAAATTAGTACCAGTTCCTGTCAAAGCTGGAGATAAAGTTTTATACAAGAAATATTCCACTACGGATGTAAAAATTGACGATCAAGAATATTTATTAATTGCAGCAAAAGATATTTTAGCTGTTGTTTCAAAATAAGGAGTGATAAATTATGGCAAAAACAATTAAATACAGTAAAGATGCACGCGATGCAATGGTTGCTGGTGTTGACCAATTAGCCAACGCTGTTAAAGTTACGTTAGGTCCTAAAGGACGTAATGTTGTATTGGATAAAGGGTATGGCTCACCATTAATTACAAATGATGGCGTAAGTATTGCCAAAGAAATTGAATTGGAAGATCCATATGAGAATATGGGTGCTAAATTAGTTTATGAAGTAGCCAACAATACCAATGATGAAGCAGGGGATGGTACAACCACTGCAACATTGTTAGCGCAACATATGATTCACCAAGGATTAAAAGCCGTTGAAAAAGGCGCTAATCCAGTGTTGATGAGAGAAGGTATTGATATGGCAAGCAAACAAGTTGCGGATGTATTGCTTTCTCGTTCCCATAAAGTAGATACAAGTTCAGATATCGAAAGTGTTGCTACTGTATCCAGTGGAAGCAGTGAAATTGGTAGCTTAATTGCCAAAGCAATGGAAAAAGTTGGTAAAGACGGTATTATCAACGTGGATGAATCTAAAGGCTTTGAAACAAGCTTAGAAACAACAGAAGGTTTAAAATACGATAAAGGATATGTTTCTCCTTACATGGTAACTGATCGTGAAAAAGGTAAAGCAGAACTTGAAGATGCAATGATTTTAGTTACTAACCAAAAAATCAGTTCCATTCAAGATATCTTGCCGGTATTGGAACAAATTATGCAACGCAGTAAACCTTTATTAATCATTGCTGATGATTTAGAAAATGAAGCTGTAAGCACAATCGTGTTAAATAAATTAAGAGGTGCTTTCAATGTTGTTGCAACAAAAGCACCAGGCTTCGGTGATAATCAAACAAATTCATTAAATGATATTGCTACGTTAACAGGTGCTACTTTCTTCCAAAAAGATTTAAATATGGAATTGAAAGACTTAACATTTGATGATTTAGGTACTGCGAAGAAAGTTGTTGTTGAAAAAGATAGCACAACCATTATTAATGGTGGTGGTAATAGTGAAGCAATTCAAGCACGTGTGAATGAAATTAACGCTGCCATTGAAAATGCTAACAGTGACTATGATAAGAAACAACAAAGAGAACGTTTGGCTAAATTAACTAATGGTGTTGCTTTAATTAAAGTGGGCGCAACTACTGAAAGTGAATTAAAAGAAAAGAAATTACGTTTAGAAGATGCTTTAAATGCTACCCGTGCAGCTGTTGCTGAAGGTATCGTTATGGGTGGTGGTGCAGCATTAATGGATGTATATAACGAAGTTAAAGAAAACTGCCACAGTGACATTGTTGATGTTCAAAAAGGTATCAATGTTGTCTTGGATGCGTTAAGTGCGCCACTTTATCAAATTGCTGAAAACAGTGGATTTGACGGTAGCGAAATTGTTGAAGCACAACAAAGCCAAGCAAAAGATTTTGGTTTCGATGCCAAAAATGGTGTTTGGGTAAATATGTTTGAAGCAGGTATCGTAGATCCAACTAAAGTTACACGTAGTGCCATTTTAAATGCAAGCAGTATCGCTGGCTTATTCATTACAACTGAAGCTGCTGTTGGTATTATTAAAGAAAAAGAAGAACCAGCAATGCCAGCTGGTGGAATGTATTAATTCTAAAAAGCAAAGAATCGAGTAGTTACTACTCGATTCTTTTTATATCTTAATGAACAAAAAGCATGGAATTAACCATGCTTTTTGTCATTCATGTAATGAATAAGTTCGTTAAGAAAGGAGTATACTCATGAAACAACAATGTTTCAATTCGCATTTATATTGTTACATACTATTCAATGATTGGTGAACAAAGAATTCGCAACTTATGAAAACGTTTTCATTTTGCAGCGTCTTTTATTTAATACAGAGTGTACAATCCAAAAGATTAAGAGTGAAAGGGCAGTAATCAATGAAATTGTGATTCCGGTTTTATGGGCTGTAGTTTTTTGATAGACTAAGTGGTAAGTGCCGGCTTCACTTAAACTAATATAACAACGGCCATCATTATAACGGGATACTTCATGACATTGATTAATCATATCGCATACTTGATAACCTTTATAATAGGTTTTCGGTAAGATATATGCACCTGAATTATTAATGGTAAATTCATCACTAATAAACGAAATGGATTGATTGGTGGATACTTCAATGACCTCTTTTGGGTAATCCTTTGTATTTAATCCACCTATGGGTAAATAGTCCGCACCAGCGACTTCAACCCGTACATAACTGCTATTACCAAAATAAGGATCAATGAGTGAACCATCGAGTAATTGCGCATAGGATACACTGGAGTCAATGGATAGACTCGCATGAAGGTAGGGGTATTGATGGGCAATGCCAAGAGTAATTAACAGCAAAGTAGCGCCCATTAATAACTTCGGATAGTAGTAATTATTACATAGCGCAATCGCACCACTTAAACATAAACAAGGTAATGCAATGGAAATGAATCTAAAAGCAAACTGCAATATTTTTAATTGTGGAATTAAATCAAAATTAATTATCCCTGTGGATAATAATAAACAGATATAACCAATGGTAGTGATTTGTAATAAGTATTTCCGCGTTCCACTTTTCTTATCAACAATAAAGTAATGGGCTAATGGCATTAACGTTGCTAACCACCCTAAAGAAATATTCATTGTCTGATCAAAATTGTATTTATATCCTGCATGACCACTCACCATTGTAAATGGATTGAACAATGTCCATAAAGGTTGCGCAGTACTATTTAAATTTGAACTATTTCCGTAATAATGAACATAGAGTTGTTGCGTATTTAATTGCTCAATCATTGCAAATGTAAAACAAGCAGAAAGTAAGAAAGCAATGGATGGCGCAATAATTAAAGGCTTGAGCAGGCGTATATCGTGCAGTATTGTTTTGGCATTGAGTAAGCAAATAACAACGCAGAAAATACACCATAAAACAAAACTAATATTATGCGAAAAGATTAATCCAGTTAATGCCAATGACAGTGCAAATGTACTGTCTTTGTGATGAATGAATAGTTTTGCTAATGCTCCAATAAGCAGGGGTGCCATCATCATCGCACTGACTTCACCTAAAGCACCTCGGGTATAAAGGTTGGTAATGCGATAGTTGCTAAATAAGAACAAACTAATTGTGACATAGGGTGCATAAGGGTTTGTCGTTAATTGTTTGCACGCATACACTAGCGTAAAACTACTTATTAAACTAACAAGATAAATATATATCGCATAACAATGCGTTAGGCTTAAGCCTAAGTTATATAAAAGGGAAGGAATAAGTAAAAAGAAATCACAATAGAATAACGCACTTCCATAGCCAAATCCTTCGTTTTTTAACGGATAGATATCTGGAAAGAGTTTTCCATTTGCTAACGAATTGGCATACCCTTCAATCCGTGATAAGTGAAACAGTGTATCGTGGCCAAGGTATACAGAATCACTTAAAATTACCCAGCACGAAAGTGCTGAGATAATTAAGATAAAGACAAATAAATAAAGATTACGTTTATTTTTCATACTAATTAAAATTCCATGAAGGTAACCATGTTAAAAAGCCACTTAAGTAACTTTGTGTTGTGGTAAAGCCACAAACAGCTGGTAAAAACAAAATAAAGACAATAATACAAACGAGTATAAAAATATGCGTTAGGCGATAGTTATTTGTTTTATTTTCCAAATATCGTATGCCATACGTAAGCATTAATAAATAGAATGGGGTACTTGGATAAAAGTGATATGCAAATACGCACCGTGATACGACCATCCAAGGGATTAATGCACTAAAAAATCCTATCAGAATAATGATAAGTGAATCCGTACGTTTCTTAACGAAAGTATAACAACAATAGATCATGGCAATAAAGCTTGCCCATGTAATTAATGGATGGGAGAAACAAGAAATGGATTGTGCTAAATTACCATTTCTGTTGATGTAATACCAAATTGGACGTATATCCAATACCCATTGATACCATTGGGATTGAAAAGGATGCGTTGCGGTTAATTTGGAATGGTAATTAAAGGTATACATGATTTGATCAATCATGTTTGCGATTGAATACCCATCGCGCCACATTTTATCCACGATATGAATGCCAAAATAGAAGATAACTGGGAAGATAACAAAGACGACACAACAATAAATAAATGTGAATACCAAACGTTTTGGGTAGATATCCAAAACTTTTTCAACTAATAATTGCTCATGAATATCTTCAAATACTTGTGCTTTATCTTTCTGATACGCAATGCGATACTCCTTAATGCGTTTAAAGTATTGAATAAAGAATAATAACGCTAATCCCGCGGAAGAGTAGCACCCAGTCCATTTCGTTGCCCATGCACACGCCATGCTAATACCACAAAGTCCGAGATAGAAACATTGTTTCTTAAAGGAAGTATCGATAAAACTTGTGTAATAGTATTCACTCATCCAATAAAACATTAATAAGATAAAGAATAATGAGAAAGGTTCTAATGTCGCAATACGACTCGTGCTTAAATGCATGAAGTCTAAACAAAATAATAGGGTAGTAATTGCGCTGTAACGTTCACTGCGAAATAATCGTTTTGCTAACATATAAAATAGTGGCACCATTAATACGCCAAACAATGCGCCAGCAAATCGCCAAACGAAAGGATTATTTCCAAGTAGGGAAATGGTGAATGCCATAATATTTGTGCCTAGTAAAGGATGCACACTCGCATACATGTATTGACCATTGGCAATTTCAACAGCATTTCGAACGTGATAAACTTCATCAAAATAACTTTCATCCAAATACGTCGGATTAGTAATAAACAAATCTTGTTCATCCAGTAATAAAGAAGCTGGATAATTGGATTGTTCCCCTTCATCATAGGCAATATTTAAATTTACTTTTGTATCGGTAGCACTATTAAATGCACATATTTCATTGATAACTGCATTTTTGTTTTGAATATCTAATTTAATATAGGCATAACTTTTTGGAATACTAATCGTTAAGTATTGCATGTAACTGGAATCTTCAATGGTATGTATTAATTCATAGTTAACATTGTCATCACTTCCATAAATACTTACATTTTTCATTCCAATTTGATACGTATCTAAATTGTTATTGTTATCGCCTTCACCACCAATAAGACCTAACGTATCGTAGTTGCCATTTGTCTGAAAGATAATACTTTGATGGTCGCTACTTGGTTGCCAATAGGTTGTTGGAATCTTTGTATTGCCCAATTGATGAAACGAAATCAGTGCGTATAAACCAGTTAAAAGAACAATAAAATATCGATCCCATTTTGAAAATTTTTTTCTTGGAATTGATGTAGCAACAAAATAAGTTTGTTTTTGCAATTGTTCATTTTCTTTTTTTAATTTATCGTTTGGTTTTAACAAAAAAGTAATAACGCTGGCAAAAACAATGCACTCAATGGCTAATATTAAGAATTCAGCATTTTGAAATAAATTTAAACTAATATAATTCATGTCGTCTATTATAAAAAAACAAAGAAAAAAATGATAGGGTTCCCTATCATTGAATTAATTAAATGGCGTGCCTAGTAGGAATCGAACCTACACTCTTTTGAATCGGAATCAAACGCGTTATCCATTACACTATAGGCACAACGATTTAATTATAACAAATAATTAAATCTATTGATTAAAAATTGCGCTTTCTAAAAATTATAACAACGCCATTTAAAGTAAAATTTATTTTTTTGTTAAGATGAATAGTTACGTGAAGAGAAAATCAAGCATGCTATAATAACCTAACAATAGGAGTTATTATGCGATTTATTCATATATCGGATTTACATTTAGGTAAAAATTTAAATGGGTATTCATTATTGCAACAACAGGAAAAGTGTTTGCAACAAGTTGTTGATTTAGCGCTAAGTAAGGCATGCGATGCATTATTTATAGCAGGGGATATTTATGATAAGACATCCCCAAGTAATGAAGCCATTAGTTTATTTGATCGTTTTCTTACGCAATTGCATATGCATACACCGCAGTTAAAGATATGCATTATTGCCGGTAACCATGATTCTTTTGCAAAACTAAGTTATGGTAAAGAATTGTTAGAAAAGAATAATATTTATATACAAGCCTATCCATTAAGTGAAAATGAAATATTAAAGTCATTGTACATAAAAGATGAATATGGCATGGTGAAAATTACGTTTGCTCCTTTTTGTAAGCCTTCATATTTATTGTATGAAAATAAGATGGAAGGCATGACGTATACGCAGATGTTTAATGAAATGCTCAATCGTAGTCATTATGATGCAAGTATGCGTCATGTATTATTAGCACATCAGTTTTTTGTTAATGCAAATGGCCAAGTGTTAACGAGTGAGAGTGAAGTATTGCCACTAGTCATGGGTGGATTGGATAGTATCGATTTAAGTCAACTGGATGTTAAGTTTCATTACATGGCATTTGGCCATTTGCATCGGTTTCAACAAATGGGAAAGTTACCTGCATATTATTCAGGATCGATTTATCCTTATTCAATCAGTGAAGCGTATGATACGAAAGGGGTAATTTATGGACAAATGGATGGGGAAGGTAAAGTGGATGTCGAACTCATTCCATTAATTGCTGATAAAAAGATTCAAGTAATTACTGGTGAATTTAATGAAATTATGCAACAGTACCATAATCGTATTTTCAATGACTATGTGGCCGTTAAATTGACCTCACCATGCTATGATCCAAATTTACAATCCAAATTATTAACATTATTTCCAAACTTATTGGAAGTAACGTTAAGTAATGCATCAAATAATTTAACCGAAACTCGTGATAATAACGAAGATCAAAATATTGATGGAAAAGACCCATTATATTATTTGCAAAGTTTAATGAAAACAATGCAAGGTAAATCGTTAACGCAAGAACAAACTGTTTATTTACAAAACTTATTGGAGCAAATAAATGAAGCCAATTAAATTAGTATTACAATCGTTTGGTTCTTATCAAGGTAAGTGTGAACTTTCATTTACTGATTTTAATCATGGCTTATTTTTAATCTCAGGGGATACAGGGTCTGGTAAAACAACCTTATTTGATGCCATTAGTTTTGCATTGTATGGAAAAAGTAGTGGCAATGGGCGCAGTGGTATCATGATGGTTAATGAACAAAGTGATGCAAGTTGTAGTTTTGTTCAACTTTCATTTATGCAAAATGGAAGTGTTTATACAGTAAAACGAACACCGGCCCATTATCGTCAAGCGTTACGTAAAGTAAATGGTCAATACAATGACATTTATGAAAAGGAAAGTGTTGAATTAATATTGGATGATGGAAATGTTTATATTGGTAAATTGGAAGATACCAATGCGAAGATTGTTGAAATTATTGGGTTAAATAAATTAGAATTTGAACAATTAAGCATGATTGCCCAAGGTAAATTCATGGAATTATTGCATGCGGACAGTAAAACACGCAAAGCAATATTCAATGATATTTTTGATTTATCGCAATCTATTCAATTGCAATCGCATCTTGCCAATGAATATAAAACATTAAATGAAAATTGTTTAATGATTCATCAACGATTACTTTATATTTATCAACAATTACGTTTTAAAGATAGTGATGCATTTAACATGATTGATTGGCAAGCGATGCTTGTCGCGGATGCTACCCAATTCATCCAATCCTATCGTGACTTATTGGTAAAACAAGCATTAGTTGCAGAAGACAATCAACAACAAATTGAAATATTAAATCAAAAAGTGACGCATGCATTAAACGATATCGAAAAAGGTAAAAATCATAATCAAACCTATGATCATTACCAACAAATGAAAGCAAAAAAAGATAAATTAATTTTTGAAAAAGCTAATATTGATGCCATTAAAAAGCGATTAAAGCTTAATGATAATATGGCAAAGTTAAGTGATAATGTAGCAAGATACAAGGATACATTAGCTAAAATTAATGCTCAAGACGTGATTATTCGAGATATTAATGGCACATTACCAACATTTATTCAACAAGAGGAAGCGTTAAAGCTACAACAAGATAAAGTGGATGCATTGTATCAACAAAACTATGAACCCTATGTCATCGCCATTAACCAACTTAAACAATTGCTAAATCAAGCAAAGCAAGAAGTCGAATACATTAAACAAAAAGAGTTACTTACCATTGATTTAAAACAATGTGAAAGGCAAGAAAGTCAATTGTTAGCACGCAATAAAGCGTTAATACATGATGAAACTGAAACTATTCGATTTATTGAAAAGCATCAAGGAATTAATGAAAAACTATCCAACATTCAAAGTAAGTTGAATGAATCGCAACAACGCATAACTCAAATTGAGCAATACTTACAATTGCAAAAGCGTATTAGCGATCACGAAAAGTTATACCTGGACAAATTGAATGTCTATCAAAATAAGCGGGATATGTACGTAATAAAGCATCAACACTATCTTGATATTAACGTGCAATACAATGATCAATTGGTGGGTTTATTGGCAAATAATTTAAAAGATAATTCACCATGTCCTGTCTGTGGTTCTTTAACACACCCACATAAAGCACAATTGAGTGATCATGCCATTAAGGAACAAGATATAGAACAAGCAAATAAAGCAGTACAATTCGCTCAACATGAAATGGAATTAGCAAATCAAAATGTTATTTCCATTCAATCCGTTGTTAATGAATTAAAAAAACAAAGTGCATCTTATCAATTAAATGATGAATTTATCACGCAATATAAACAAACACATCAGTTATTATTAAGTGAAGAAGCAAGTATTAAAACAATAGTCAATGAGGTAGAAAGTGCGCAAGCTAACTTGCGTGGCTTTGCGCTAAAGAAACAACAACTTAATAATGAGTTAATGCATGTACAACAAACTAAGGCAGATACTTCATCAAAACTTGCATTAATAAATCAACATATTGAACATATCCATTTGCAAACTAAAGGGAATAGTTATACCGTATTGAATCAAAAGTTACAAGAGAAGCAATTATTATTGGATGATTTGAAACGTAAGCATACCCAAATCCATCAACAATACGATCAACTTAAGCTTGTCATACAAAATAATCAAGCAAAACTAGAAAGTGTATTAAAACTGAAAACTCAATTGCAAGAATATGCGACTACTTATAAAGCAAGCATTGATGCTGGCTTTAAAGAACATGGCATTGTGGATGAAAATGATTTTAATACGATTCATCTTAATCCACTTCAATATGATCAATTAAGTAATAAAGTAAAACTTTATGAAAAAGATGTCATTGAAACCAACCAAATGTTACGTAATGATGAAATTCAATTAAATGGTGTATATCAACCGATTGATTTAAATGAACTCAATCAAATTCATCAAACTTTGCGTGATGACTTAAAACAATTAAGTGATGGCAATAATGCTTTGGTATTTAATCTTAATGAAGATAATAAAACATTAGATCAAATGAGTGAATTAATCATTGATCAACACCGTTTGTTGCATCAATTAGCCATTGTTGAACCATTGGCTCAAGTTGCCAATGGAAAGTGTAAACAAAGTGCCAGTTTGGACTTAGTAACTTATGTGCAACGCGTATACTTTAAAAAGATGGTGGATGCTGCCAATGCACGGTTGGTGCAATTGCATCAAACATCATTTAAACTATCCTGTCCGCAAATTGCAGATCTTAAACACATTGGTGAAGTCGGATTGGATTTAAACGTAACATCCTTACTTACCAATAAACAACGCAATATTCAAACATTATCTGGTGGAGAATCGTTTGTTGCTGCATTGGCACTGGCTTTGGGAATGAGTGATGTTATTATGCAAGAAAAAGGGAAGGTTCGAATTGAAATGATATTGATTGACGAAGGATTTGGTTCACTGGATGATCAATCCAGAGATAAAGCCATTGCATTATTGCATCAGTTAGTTCATGATAATCGTCTCATCGGTATCATTTCGCACGTTAAAGAGTTAAAAGAAGCGATTAATGACCAAATTATTGTGATAAAAGATGTGCATGGATCGCACGCTTCATGGAGGCATGAATGAAAAATAAACTCGTTAATTTTTGCCAATTTCTATTGCAGTTAATTCCAAGCATATTATTAATTGTTGCCGGTATTATGCTATTAATTCGCTTGCAATTATCTGGCATTATTGTTTATTACTTATTGTTATGTTATTTAATTCTCTCGTTTATTGTAACGTGGTTGCAATTTTTAAAAACGCGGCAAATGGCGCGTGCATACCATGCTTTGTTTTTGTTTGGTATCGCAATTATTTGTTGGTTAAAACCAATAACTATTCGCACGTTTTTAAATGTGAGCGTGGGAATTTTCTCCATTGTGTATGGATTGATTCGTTTTGTTGATTATTATGCGTTACGTAAAAATGGTTCCAAAGGGATATTGTTAACGTTAGGCATTGCCATTACTTCATTTGTTATGGGAATTGTATTAATCATGTTTTATTTCTATCCATTTCATTGGTTTTATCGTGTTACTGGCATCTATTTAATCGTAAAAGGATTTGTTGATTTGGCACGTCAAATTGGGAATGCATTATTGCGTCATAACGATTCCAATTACAACCGTTTATCGGTGAGTGCACCCGTTTTTCTTTGTGCATTGTTGCCCATTCGTTTTTATGCGGATATTAAAAAATTAATTACGAATCACCAAATAACGCAAAGTAATATTCAACCCCAAGCAGTCCATACAGTAGAAATATGGATTCATTTGAATAGTAAAGGCTTTGAACAATTCGGTCATGTTGATATTAGTTACAACAATAAAGTGTATTCCTATGGTGCCCATGACCCAGCCAGTAGGGAGGTATTTGGTGCTGTTGGATTGGGCGTGTTAATGGTGGTGGATCGCCATCAATTTCTTGATTATTGCATCAATGCAAAAGAAATGGTGGTATCCTTTACGCTGGAGTTAACCAAGGATAACGAACACCAATTGCAACAACGCATTGATGCATTGATGGCTTTGAGCAAACCATACGATTGTTTTGTTAAACAAGAATTATCCAATGGTCAAGAGCCAACAGCACATGATTACGCTTCGCGTGTATATTTAGCAACAAAAGCGAATATGTACACATTTACCAGTGGTAAATTTAAAACTTATTATGTGTTTAGTACCAATTGTGTTTTACTAGCGGATGAATTATTACGTTGCGATCAATTTAACTTACTCCAATTGTCAGGTTTAATTACCCCAGGAAGTTATTTATCGTATTTATATCAAGAGCTTCATTCTGAAACAAGTTATGTAAAAAAATTAGATGTCTATTGTGATTAGTATCATTTAGTGTGTTATTAAGCTACAATAATGATAGGAGGATTTTTCAAGATGAAAAAGAAAGTCGTACTCGTTGGGTGTGGTATGGTAGGAATGAGTTATGCCTATGCGTTACTAAACCAAAATATTTGTGAAGAATTAGTATTGATTGATATTGATACCAAACGTGTGGAAGGGGAAGCCATGGACTTAAATCATGGATTAGCTTTCTCGAATGGAAACATGCGCATTCGTGCAGGAAAATATCAAGATTGCCAAGATGCGGCATTGGTTGTTATATGTGCTGGTGCAGCACAGAAACCTGGAGAAACACGGTTGGATTTGTTAAGTAAAAATACAAAGATTTTGAAAAGCATTGTTGATCCAATTACAGAAAGTGGGTTTAATGGTATTTTCTTAGTGGCAAGTAATCCAGTGGATATTTTGACGCGTATTGTTCAAAAATTAAGTGGATTTAATCCAAAACGCGTTATTGGTAGTGGTACAACGTTAGATACTGCTCGCTTACGTTACATGTTAGGTGCAAAATTAAATACAGACCCACGCAGTATACATGCCTACGTTATTGGTGAACATGGAGACAGTGAGTTTGTACCATGGAGTCAAGCAATGCTTGCAACTAAACCAATTCTAGACATTGTTGAAAAAAATGAAGCATTCATTGATGAATTAAATGAAATTGAACATGAAGTACGTACCAGTGCTTATAAAATCATTGAAGCAAAGAAAAGTACTTACTATGGTATAGGTATGGCACTATGTCGTATTACCAAAGCAATTTTAGATAATGAACACTCCGTGTTAAGTGTTTCTGCTATATTAACGGGTGAATACGGTAAAAGTGGCATGTACATTGGTACACCATGCATTATTAATGCCAATGGAGTACAAAAGATATTGGAATTAAATATTACTGCGGATGAACGTGCTAAATTCCAAGCAAGTTGTGATACGTTAGATAGTGCATTTAATGAAGTCTTTGCTAAATAATTGGTAATAATTAAAAAGGATATCTTAATTTTAAAGAATTGGCTCTGTCACAACAAATGGTTGATTTTTGACGAGAAATAGCGTATAATAA
>CALCFG010000030.1 GCA_937900565.1 uncultured Erysipelotrichaceae bacterium | reverse complement strand
AAAATAATATTGAATTGATAGCATCAGAAAATATTGCTTTACCAGCGGTTATTGCTGCTATGGCTTCTGTTGCAACCAATAAATATGCAGAAGGGTACAGCGGTAAACGCTATTATGATGGATGTGAATTTTATTGGTCAAATTGAAACTTTGGCCATGAAAGTGCAAAACAATTATTTAATTGTACTTATGCCACCGTTCAACCCTTTGCGTTGCTAAAGCAAATTTAGCGGTTCAATGTGCCTTACTTAATCCGAGTTATAAGTTAATGGCAATGAGCTTAGATTGTGGGGGATATTTGACTAACGGTTCCAGTGCCAATATTAGTGGGAAATATTTTAAAATTCTTCCCTTTGGTATAGACCGTCAAGGAAATATCAGTTACGAAAATGTACGCCAACTGGCATTAAAAATCAACCTAATGTGATGTGTGTAGTGGTAAGTGCTTATCCAGTATGATTACTTTAAAAAGCTTCGTGAGATTGCGGATGAATGTTGTGCATATTTATGGGTAGATATGGCACATATTGCGGGACTAGTTGCGACTGGATTGCATCAATCCCCAGAACCTTATGCTCATGTGGTTACATCAACGAAACTAAAACATTATGCGGCCTTCTTGGCGGATTAATTTTGTCCAGTGAAGAATTCGCCAAAGAACATGAGTTAAATAAAGCTTTATTTTCAGGAATTAAGGTGGGCTATTGGAAAATACCATTGCAGCAAAAGCGGTGTGCCTTAAAAAAACATTGAACCCAAGCTTTCAAGATTCTCAACAAAGAATGTTTATAATTGTAAGGTGTTGGCGATAAACTTAAGGAAATGTATTTAAATTAATAACGAATGGTACGAATAATCATTTGATGTTAATAGATTTAGCAAACTTTGAAATTAATAGTAACTATTAGCAAAATGCATTTGATCAATGCTATATTTCTTTAAATAATATCAGCGTTTCAAATGAAGCATTGTCACCGTTTATTACTTCAGGTGTGCGCATAGGTACAGCTGCAATTATTTCGCATAGTTCTAAAAAAATATGCAGGTAATTGCTTATTACCTTTATTTAATTGCAACTGATTACCCTAATTGTCAAGTTGTGATATTCAATGCGTTGAAGGCTTGGCTAAAAATATCCAATTTAACAATAAAATCAAATAAGGGAATTGGTGTACCAATTCCCTAAATAAATTAAATTAATCCGACAAAGAAAGGTGCTAACAACACAGTAATTAACCCTGCCATGGCAATGGATAATGAAGCCATGGCACCCTCAATTTTACCAAGTTCCATTGCTTTAGCTGCACCAATAGCATGAGCGCAAGAACCGAGTCCGATACCTTTAGCAATGGGATGTTTTATCTTAAATAATTTAAACATAAACTCTGCAAAAATATTGCCCAATACACCAGTTAATATGATTATTGCAACGGTAATGGTAACGTATCCACCAAATTCCTCACTAATTCCCATACCTATGGCAGTGGAAATGGATTTTGGTAAGAGAGTAACAAAAGTTGAGTGATCTAAATTAAATAATAAACATAAGCAATAAATAGTAGCAAAAGAAGTTAATACACCTGAAATTAATGCACAACCAATAGCTGACCAATATTTTCTCAATAAATCAATTTGTTGGTAAAGAGGTATTGCCAAACATATGGTTGAAGGAGTTAATAACCATGATAATGTAGCGGCACTATTCGTATAGGTTTGTAAGTCAATTCCTAAAACCAAAATAATACTAATTGTTAAGGTGATGGCAATTAGTAACGGGTTAAAGAGAGCAAATTTGAATTTCTTCTTTAGTTCAATTCCGACTAAATACATTGCGATGGAAAGGGTAATACCAAAGAAAGCACTTTGTTCAAATAACGAAAGCATTATTATTTCTCCTTTCTTTCTTGTTTGTTAATTAAAAATTCGCATACTTTACTGCTTGCAGCAAATACTGTAAATGTGGATACTATCATGATAATGGATATTGGTAGTAATAAAGGTTTTAAAACAGACCAAGAACTAATTAAGCCTACACCTGCTGGAATAAATAACAGAGGCATTATTTCGATAAACATTAAACCAGTTTCTTTTACTTGATCTAATTTTATTGTTTTTGTTAATAGACATACAAATAATATAACCATTCCATAAATTGATGCAGGAATTGGGAAAGGTAACATAAACTTTAATGCTTCAGCAATAAAAGTAATGGCAAATATAATCAATAATTGACGAACATATTTCATTAAAAACCTCTTTCATAGCTTATTTAGTTTAACCGAAATTGGAAATTTTGTCGCTATAATTTGATAATGTTAGAATAAATAATCCTTGAATTAATATTTCTTTCAACGTATTTTATTATTATTAAAATTAAAGGATATTAAAGTTTATGATCAAACAAATTGTTAAAGACACCATGTTTTTATCTATTCCTAGTAAGCAAGCATCAGAAGAGGATATTATAATTGGTTATGATTTGATAGATACATTAAAGGCACATCAAGATAAATGTGTTGGTATGGCAGCTAATATGATTGGTATTAATAAGAACATAATAATTGTCAGTATGGGTTTTAATGCAGTGGTTATGTTTAACCCAAAATATATCCATCGTATTAATCCTTACTCAACCCAAGAAGGATGTTTATCTTTGAATGGTGTTAGAAATACGATTCGTTATCAATTAATTGAAATTGAATATTTTGATATGCAGTGGAAAAAGCATCGCGAGAAATTTAGTGGGGATATTGCCCAAATTATTCAACATGAAATGGATCATTGCAAAGGTATATTAATTTAAATAATGACCCCTTTACTTTTGTGTTATATTACTATTCATG
>CALCFG010000029.1 GCA_937900565.1 uncultured Erysipelotrichaceae bacterium | reverse complement strand
ATACTCCCCTATAAAAATGGCTATTTATCAACTGTTTGTTGTGACATAGCCTAATTTAAATTGATTTACTGCCTTGATACGTTCACTGGTCTTTTGTCGCTCGCGTTCTGCAAGGCTTACTTTTAAATTAAATATAAATTTACCATCTGCCGTAGTGGTGTCGATGTCATCTTCATCAATGGCTTTAAATGCCACATTGTGTGCTTCCATCGTTTGAACCATGGTGTTGGCATCCAATACGTTACGAGAAAATCTATCTAATTGCGTGAATAATACGATGTCAAAGTTATCTAAATTATCAAGAAGCTTTACCAGGGATTCACGCTTTTTAATCGTGGCAGCGCTTATGCCATTATCTACATATTTGTCATATATCGTATATTTATGTTCTTTCGCATATTTTTCTAAGCGATCTAATTGAGCAGCGATTGAATATTTAGGTTGGTTGAGTTCCTCTTTAGAAATCCTAGCGTAAAGTGCGCATTTCATATTAGTTCACTCTTTTCTAATTTTTCAATTTTTGAGGATAAATCATCTAAAGAGCATCCATAAATTTTACAAAGCGCTTTAGCGTCTTTAAAAAATATATCCTTTTTTCCGGTTTCTATTTCCGATAACCAAACACGAGTCTTACCTAAAATAGAAGCAACTTCACTGATATTATAATTAGTTTTACTTTCACGAATTTCTCGTAATGCCATACCTTGCATTTTTAAATGAGCCTTTTTATCCATAACTTGTACCTCTGCGCTAAATATAACATATTGTAAGCTTAAAGCATACTTTTTTTTAGAAATGTTTAAAAAAACTATTGAAAATAGCAAGCTGATAGCTTACACTATGGGTACGCTGTTAGCGTACAATAGAAAGGAGGTACTAAAATGGAAAGATTATCAATTAAACAAATACGTGTTGGGTTAGATATGACTCAAAAAGAAATGGCTGATTTTTTGAATATTTCTGAACTAACTTATTCAAGGAAAGAAAAAGGTATTAATGAGTTTTATTTTTCTGAGATAGATAAGATATGTAAATTGGCTAATTTGAGTATTGATAAGGTTAAAGTCTAATTTTTTTTACCTTACACGTAAGCTAACAGCATACAAAAAAAGCACTCCCAACGGCTAAATAGGAAAGTGCTTTAGAGATTAAAGGTATTCATAAAAATACCATCTCTATTTTATCAAAAAAAGGAGATTTATTATGGCTAAAGCTATTAAAGGGAAAGTGATATTTGTTAACTCCCCATCATTAGAAGCGTTAGAAAAAGGGTTTAGCATCCTAAAAGGCTATCCAGTTACTTTAATCGAACCACCAGAAGACCAATGGTATGTAGTGGAAGGTGATTACACACCGGAAGAGAAAGAACAAATAATTAGGATACGTTTGGATGTAGTACGTCAAATCAAAGAAAGGAGAGCAAAAAATGAAGGTATTAAATCTATTTAAAGTTGCAATCATCGCAATTCTATTTGGTATTGCCTATGCGCAAACATTAACACAATTACAACTATTAGCAATTGTTATGGGTACCTTCGTGATTTTTAAAGCAGTACAAGGAGAAATACATGAATGAATTATTTAAGGTAAATTACGATAACGATCGTATTACGTTGTCGGCTAGAGAGTTACATGAATTTTTAGAAGTTAAAACCAAATATAAAGATTGGTTTCCAAGGATGACTGAATACGGTTTTGTAGAAAATATTGATTATCAAGCTATTGCTCAAAAAAGAGCAACAGCTCAAGGCAATGAAACTACATATACAGACCACCAAATCACTATCGAAATGGCAAAAGAAATTGCAATGCTTCAACGCAACGATAAAGGTAAGCAAGCGCGTCAATACTTCATTGAGCTTGAAAAGAAATGGAACAGTCCTGAATGGGTAATGAATCGTGCATTGGAATACTCCAAAAAGCAAGTTGAATCGTTATTACTTGAAAATAAAGAGTTAAAACCAAAGGCTTTATTCGCTGACGCAGTATCTGCTAGCAAAAATTCAGTGTTGGTTGGAGAGTTGGCAAAAATGATTAAGGCAAATGGTGTGGATATTGGCCAAAAACGGCTGTTCTCATGGCTTCGAGATAATCATTACTTGATGGCCAAAGGTGAATCCTATAACCAGCCTACGCAAAAATCAATGGACTTAGGCTTAATGGAAATCAAGAAAAGCACAGTGAATAATGCGGATGGATCCATCCGAACTGTTACGACAACAAAGATTACAGGCAAAGGTCAAATCTACTTTGTTAACAAATTTCTTAAAGCAAAGGAGGCAACGGCATGATTTTCTACTGTCAAAAAGGACAATCGGTATTTGCCAACAACAAATGTGTAACAACTAGAAAAAATAAGCAAGGTATGCATGAAGTTATTTTAGTTGGTATCAATGGTGGCCAACTTGTGCTTGGTGAATACAGCGATTTAGAGCGTGCACAACAAATTGTGAGTGAAATTAGAAATTCATCAGCAGATGAATACGATATGCCAAAGGCGTAAGGGAGTAGTTTAAATGAATGAAGAAAAACTAAGAACAGAGTTTATAAATCTTTATGATTATTTGGTTGATGAGCTTAGCAAAGCAATAAAAGAACGTGATTTAAATAGAATAACCTTAATAGTTAAAACTTTAGAACTTGTCAATGACATTACTTCATTCGCATTTAATTTAAACCAAAATGAAAGGAAAATATAAATGGTAAAAATAAGTAAATTAGAAATTGAAAACGTAAAGCGTGTACGTGCGGTCTCATTTGAACCAAACGAGAACGGATTGACTGTCATTGGTGGTAACAATGGGCAAGGGAAAACAAGTGTATTGGACGCCATTGCCTGGGCACTAGGTGGTGAAAAATATCGACCATCTAAGGCACAAAACAATGACAGTGTGACACCGCCAAAATTACATATTGAACTGAGCAACGGATTAATCGTTGAACGCAGTGGTAAGAACAGTGACTTAAAAGTAATTGATCCAAGTGGTAAGAAAGCTGGTCAAACGTTATTAAATTCTTTTATCGAAGAATTGGCATTGAATCTTCCAAAGTTCATGAATTCATCGAGCAAAGATAAAGCGAAAACTTTATTAGAAATCATTGGTGTTGGTCCAGAATTAAGCAAGTTAGAACTTGAAGAAAGCAAGCTATCACAAGATAGATTATTAACCGGTCGAATGGTCGACCAAAAGAAAGGCTATTTGGTCGAAATGCCATTCTACAAAGAAGCGCCAGAAGAACCAATCAGTGCAGCTGAATTAATCCATCAGCAACAAGAAATATTGGCTAGAAATGGTGATAATGCACGTAAACGTGAGAATGTTCGAATGATTGACCAACGTTTATCCTTGGCAAAAATGGAGCTTGAACGATTGCAGGCACAACTAACTGAAAAGGAAAGCGAAGTCCGTAAATTAACGGATGATTCAATGATTGCTCACAGTGACGCAACGAATTTGGTGGATGAATCAACAGAAGAAATTGAAAAATCAATCAGTAATATTGAAGAAATCAATCGTAAAGTAAGCGCCAATGTCAAGCATAAAGAAGCAGAAAAAGAAATGTTGGATTTGGATAATAAATACACGAATTTAACAGAAAAAATCAATGATGTTCGTCAAAAGAAAATGGATCTTTTAAACAATGCAAATCTTCCATTACCTGGGTTATCTATCGAAGAACAAGAATTAACCTATAATGGTCAAAAATGGGACAACATGAGTGGTTCAGAACAATTGAAAGTGGCCACTGCCATCGTTTCTAAATTGAAACCAGAGTGCCAATTTGTATTGATGGATAAATTGGAACAAATGGATATTCCAACAATGAATGAATTTAGCAAATGGTTAGAAGAACATAATTTACAAGCTATTGCCACACGTGTAAGCACTGGTGACGAGTGCGAAATCATTATTAGCGATGGATTCTCAACAAGTGACGTTGCAGAACATAAACAAATCGAAAGCAAACCAGAACCAACTGGATGGGGTGGAGCATGGAAATAACAAGTGGAATCATCAATAAACCAATTAGGGTAGTCATTTATGGAGCTGAAGGAATCGGAAAAAGCACGTTTGCTGCACAGTTTCCAAATCCTTTATTTATCGATACAGAAGGTAGCACTGCTCAATTAGATGTCAAACGATTACCAGAACCAACTTCATGGGCAATGATCAAGGAAGAATTACAGTATGTGGATGCGCATTTGGATGTTTGCAATACATTGGTCATCGATACATTGGATTGGGCTGAGCGTTTATGCATTCGAGACTTCTGCGCCAAAGAAAATATCGATGGAATCGAGCGTATGTCGTATGGGAAAGGCTACACGTACATTGCCGAAGAATTTGGCAGATTCTTGAACTATTTAACTGCCTTACAAAATAAAGGCTTGAACATCGTATTAGTGGCACACGCTATGATGCGTAAATTCGAACAACCGGACGAAATGGGAGCGTATGATCGTTGGGAATTAAAACTACAAAAGAAAGTATCACCGTTGGTTAAGGAATGGGCAGATATGATTCTATTTGCAAACTTCAAAACTATGGTTATTGAAAGTGACAAGAAGAAAAAAGCAGTAGGTGGCCAACGTGTAATGTATACGTCACACCATCCGTGTTGGGACGCTAAGAACAGATTTGGTTTAGCAGATGAATTGCCGTTTGATTATTCTCAAATAGCGCACTTATTTAAAGTGCAAAATAAGCCAAATACGGCGCAAAACGTTTCAAAGGTACAAACACTAGCGGACAACGAAAACAACGCTATATCGCAAGAAAACCACACAAATTCAAGCAATGAACAAAACAATCCGCAATATTTAAAACCATTAACAGATTTAATGGAGCAAAGTCGCATTGAGGAAAGCGATGTTGTTTATGCAGTAGCGCAAAAAGGGTATTTCCCAGCAAACATGAAGCTTGCAGATTATCCACAAGAATTTGTTAACTTCTTAACTGCTAATTGGGAACCAATCAAACAAGAAATTTTAAATAGAACATATGGAGGTAACAATTAATGTCAAATAATTATCAAAGCGGTTGGCAAGGTGGCCAACAACCAGGTTGGAATGTGCCAACACAAGCACAAAACCCTATGAACGAGGAATTAGGTCATGAATTAAATTGGGACGATGAAATCGTCAAAGAAAACGAATTTGTACTATTACCCGAAGGTGAATATAACTTCGTTGTAGAAAAGTATGAGCGAGCACGATTTAATGGATCAGCAAAAATGGCACCTTGTAATCAAGCTAAGCTATTTATTCAAGTAATCGATAACAGTGATCCAAACAAAAAAGCAATAGTCATTCACAATTTATTCTTAAATTCAAAATGTGAACCACAAATTAGTGCTTTCTTCTTGGCTATTGGTGCTAAGAAAAAAGGTGAACCATTGAAGATGAATTGGAATTTAGTACCAGGAGCAAAAGGACGCTGCAAAGTTGGAGTTCGTACATATAATGGCAATCAATACAACGAAATCAAACGCTTTTTAGAACCATCATTAAACATTAACGATTATGGTCAAATGCCATTTTAGGTGACTGATATGGAATTAAGACCGTATCAGAAAGAAAGCGTTGAAGCAGTATTCAATCAATGGAACAGTGGTATTAAGCGTACTTTATTGGTGCTACCTACTGGATGCGGAAAGACCATAGTGTTTTCAAAAATAGCAGAGCAATGTGTAAGGATGGGCCATCGTGTGCTCATTCTTGCGCATCGTGGCGAATTATTAGAACAAGCTAGCGACAAGCTATATAAAGCAACAGGGCTTAAAACTGCGCTAGAAAAAGCAGAAAGCAGCTGTTTGAGCAGCTATTACAGAGTTGTCGTTGGAAGTATCCAATCGTTGCAACGTGAATCAAGATTGCATAAATTCAGCAAGGATTACTTCGATACGATTATCGTGGATGAAGCACATCACGTATTAAGTGATGGATACCAAACGGTACTAAAATACTTTGAACAAGCAAACGTATTGGGTGTGACTGCCACTGCTGATCGTGGTGACATGCGAAATTTAGGGGAATATTTCGAAACGTTAGCATATGAATACACGTTGCCCAAAGCAATAAAGAGTGGCTATTTATCACCGATTAAAGCAGTGACCATACCATTGCAAATTGATTTGTCCAGCGTTGGAATTCAAACCGGTGATTTCAAAAGTGGTGACTTAGGCACTGCATTGGATCCTTATTTGGAACAAATAGCTAATGAAATGGTCAATTATTGTTCAAAGCGAAAGACAGTGGTATTCACTCCGCTAATTGAAACATCTAAGAAGTTTACGCGAATTTTAAATTCGCACGGATTTAAGGCAATCGAAGTAAATGGCAATAGTGATGACAGAAGTGAAGCTATTGAAAAGTTTGATAAAGGTGAATTCAATGTCATTTGTAACTCCATGCTATTAACCGAAGGGTGGGATTGTCCATCTGTTGACTGTGTAATTATGCTAAGACCAACTAAAGTAAGAAGTCTCTATTGTCAATGCCTGGGTCGAGGCACTCGGTTATATCCAGGCAAAACTGAGCTACTAGTATTGGATTTTTTATGGCACACAGAGCGCCATGAGTTATGTCATCCAGCGTCTTTAATTGCACCAAACGAAGAAATCAACAAAGCAATGACCAAGCGTTTGGAAGATAACGCTGGCATTGAATATGACTTAGAACAGCTCGAATTGGATAGT
>CALCFG010000028.1 GCA_937900565.1 uncultured Erysipelotrichaceae bacterium | reverse complement strand
TTTTTTTAAATTTTTTTAAATTTTTTTTATTTTTTCTTTTAACAATTATTTTCCTGCTTTTTCACTGTCACCAGTTAAGGCTTGAATAAGGTCAAGTGCTTCGTAATTTTCCATGTATTCTTTTTCCGCAGCTTCTAATTTTTCCAATACTTCTTTTAATTTATCTTCCATTTCAATACCTCTTTTATCATTTTACCAAAATGAAAAGAAGCAGGGGGAGCTTCTTTTCGTTTTCGTTATTTAAGGGGATAGAAAAGGCTTTAATGCCTTACAAGGATTCATATTATCTTTCCTTGTGACTATTACTATACGCGAACGATTTCGTATAACAATGGTTAGTGCGTGTGAAATTGTGTGAGCGTAATTAATAAAAATAGCTAAAGAATTTATGTTTTTGACTGAGTTTGTTTAATATACTTACCATTAAAACACTTATTAGCAACAACAAAACACTATAAATCATAAACAATTGTATTCGATCCGCGCTTAAGACATCCTTTACGAAAGACATCATAAATGCAGCCAATTGATAATGAATACAATAAATGATTGTTGACATATGTCTGAACCATAAGCCAATCTTTGGATTGATAGAAGTTGGATGTTTCATTAACAACGAAAATAATCCAATACATAATAACGGAGAAGTTGACCAAAGTGACAACGATCCTTTTAAAGACGAACAAAAAGCAACTTCACACACATAAATAGCAATGCAAAATGAACTAATTTGCGGTTTATCTTTTATCCATGAATATATTGATTCAAAATGATACCCAATCACTACAAAGATAAGGGCAATGAATGGACTTTGATATAAATTACTAACTAATAACGAAAGTGGTTGAATCAACATTTCAAAAAATATACTTTTAAAAATTGGTTGCAATGTTGTATTTATCATACAAATAAAAAAACAAATCAATGCTATTGGCAATAACCATTTTTCTTTATTAAACTTTTTAAATAATGCAATGAACCATAAGCAAAACATTAGCGATGTAATGTACCAAAACTGATGTGAACCATCCACAAACAATTGATAGAACCAATTCATCATTAAATTTATTTTGGCATCTGAACTAATTAATAGTGTTAATCCATTGCCATTGCTATCCAAAAAGAACAGCCAAATGCTTTGATAAATCAGCGATAAAGCGATTAAACGCAGCGTGTTATCAAAAAGTACATTCTTTAACGACTTTTTTTCGATACTCTGTCTAAAAAAATACCCGCTAAAAACTAAAAAAATTGGGACAGCTAGCGAACCAATAATTCGATTAAATGTTGATAATTCGGGAATATAACCCAAAACTAAGCCATGAGTGTGTAACAAAACAACACAAATGGATAAGATAAATTTTGTAATATCAACACTCACCATGATTCTCTCTCCATTTACTATATAAAATGTAAACAAACACTTCCATTACATACAATGTCATTGTATTCCTCAATAAACGTATATACGATATTGAGAACTGAATTTGTTGATTAAAAGCTACTTCCATATCATTAATAACACATTGACTCATATCCGTAATATTAACGATTAGTTCTTGAATAGGGTGATCAAAGACTAAATTAAAGGTGGAAGGCATGTCATAGTTTAAATAATGCCGATACGTCACACTATTCCCCATTGCATCCAATTCAGTAATCACCAAATCAAACGTTTTTTTATCACTGCTGACCAATTGATAATTTAAATAAAAATTTGTAGGCGCTTGAGAAAAGTCTTTGTAATACAATAACGCATCTCCAGGATCGTTTATATACAAAAAACTATCGCTATTCCAATCTATCCCAGAGCCATAAAACGTTGAATAATCTATCGGTTCACTGCCTTTATAGCACCAATAATTATTATTAAAAACAACAACCTCCAAACCAATGGAAATAATTAATGAAGCCAAGAATGCCTGAATCCATCGTTTCATTAATTCAACGCCTCCTTAAACTCAGTTTCACTAATATCATCAGAATAAATTCCATTAAAGTGATACTCTTTGATGATATCTTTCGCTACATTAATATCATTTACTGTGTGAATATAAATCTTAAACTTATCTTGATATTCTTGATACGTCGCGTAAGCATAAATATCTGTTATTACTTTTTTAGCCCAATCATTGGCCATGTGCATCGTAACAATCGGAACATTGTTTTCTTTGACAAATTCAAAGATTTCCAATCCACTGGATTGATCATAAATGGCATAACACGTTAAAATGTATTCCTTAAAATCCGATTCGTTTTTTAGCCATAACGCCATCTCAAAGTTATATGCTTGTGGAATAATGCGTTGTAACAAACTTGAATCGATTGCTTTTACCTTTTCACTAATCAGTTCATATCTTTTTTTAAAGCCATCCAAATCAAATGTTTTGGAATCGATTATAAAATAAACATCTGGATATCGTTGCAATATATACAATGCATCATCAAATGTTAATGGTTGATATTTCCCATATATTTTACTATCCTGGAATACTTTTGTACTTAACGCAGTATATTCCAAGTTATTTCCAACCAAAGTATCATTAAACCACGGCCAGCCATGAGTCAATACAACATCTCCATCCTCACTTAATTCCATATCAATTTCAAACACACGTGTACCTTTTTCATAGTTTGCCATAAATGCTTCGAGGCTATTGGTTAATTCATAACCATCAATGGCACCGAATGCATGAGCCACTACTTGATAATTATCACTGAAGTTACCACTAGCTTTATTTTTACTTGGTTGTAAAGTATCTAACTTTTCAATCACTAATGGGTTAACGTTATCAATGTTTAAAGGCGTGCAGGATTGACACCCACACACCAATAAACATGTTGCAATTAAACTAAATTTTTTAATAATTTCCATAGTAATTTTGCTGCAAGAGTTCTTGCGATAAATCCACTTTCTCGCTAATTAACCGATTAGTATCATCAATACTTGCTTGATCCACACTCGCACTACTTGGTGTAAATGATGCGCTCGTAGCATCATAATAACCTTGATCACTTAGCCAAGAACGATCAAAGAAAATTACCGGCGAACGCGTATCACTTAATGCATCTTTTCCCATGACAAAAGTGTCCCGGATATCTAATCCAAATAAATTAGCAATGGTTGGATAGATATCTTGCGTAGAGGTAACCTTATCAACCAAAACTTGTGGTCCATTGCAATTGTAAATTATAAATGGAGTTCGATATTGTTTCACCGTATCTACATCATCCCCAAACAATAAGGTTTGACCATCGTCACTTAGCCCATAAGGATAATGATCGCCAAAAATTATAATGACTGTATCTTCCAATAAACCTCGGTTGGTTAGATTTTCTAATACTGCACTTAATGCAGAATCTAATGTTTTTTGTGCTGCATAATATGCATATAAATCTTGATGTCCTTGGTCACTTGGCTCACCAAATGTATTATAAACACTGTATAAGTAAGGTTCCAGTTCATAACGATGTGTATCGTATGGCATATGGCCACTTACCGAAATGAAATAATCAAAGAAAGGCTTTTTTGTAATTAAATCATCCGTAATATCCACCCCTTGAGTAAAGGTATCCACATCCAGATTCCAGTTATAGGCATCTATGAATTCCTCTTTTTTCTCAAAATATAAGTCTTCTTCCCCATAAAATGCATCAAAACCATAATTATCCATCCAAATATCACGTAAATAGAAGCTTCTTTGAAAACCGTGAAATGCAGTCGATACATACCCTTTGGCATTAAATAAAAATGGCAACGACATTGGGAAACTGTTGTGTTTATAATCATGCGCTGTTACTCCAAAATCAACGCTACACATTAAACCAGTCAATGCCATCATTTCTGAATCCGACGTGGCAGCTTGCATAACAGGTGCGTAATGATTACTAAAAGAAATTCCTTCAGTAGCCATTTTATATAGGGTTGGCGTGATTTGTGGATCAATGACATACTCACTCAAGCTTTCCGCTAAGATAAGAATGACATTTTTATCTTTGAATATTCCTGTATAATCATTCGTTTCTTGTTGGTAAGAAAATTTTTCTAAACTTTCATTTAAATTTGAATTATTATTTCCATCACCAAATAAGGTGCGCGTAAAATCACGGTATTCATACAAATAAAATCCAAAACGTTGTACAGCACGTGGTTTCGCATATAAGGTTTTATATAAATAATCATCCCCAGTTTCCCGTTGTTGACTATACATATCAATGCCAAACTTATTGAAACCAAATAGCGCCATCGCACCAAGTTCTAATGCAATGGAACAAATTAATTTGCTCCGTTTGTTCATCGTTACTGATGTTTTGCTTTGCCAAAAACCACTGATGAATGTAATGATTGGGAATATAAACAAAGTAAAATAAACAGGTTGAATTCTTCCTAAAGATGAATGCTTAACACCCCAAAATTCTTCCAAAACACTGGCCTTAGAAAAACTAAAAAAAGCGCCAAAATAATCAATATGCACAACTTGGCAAAATGCCAAAGTTGCCATTACTAACACTACGAAAGTCGCATAAACCCATTTACCTTTTTTATGAAAACAAAAATAAAAACCAAACAATAATACAAAAACACTCAATGTGCCTAAAAAAGAAATCAAACTCATCCCAGATAAATTCGTTAAACATTTTAAAATCCATTCAACACCAAAGAATGAAATGAAGGCAACAACAAGTGTCAAATTCTCTTTTAGACTATTCAATATATTTTTCATGGTATTAGTTTACACCAAAACCAAAAGATAAAAAAAGAGTAATCACAATCCATTGCGATTACCCTTCAACCTGATTGTAATATAAATCAATGTATAACTTTGAATAACTCAAGTTTTTTAAAGGAACTAAATACAAGTCATACAATTTAAAAGATAATGCCGAAAAAACATCATGTGGTATAAAGCTTATTAATAGTGCTATATAATCCTTGTAATGTTGTTTCATAAGCTGATAGCTCAAAGCATAGGTGTTTTTTATGTTGATTTGTTCATTATCAATTGCAATATATGGTACAAACGCTAAACAAAATGCCACCAAAATACCTGGAATGATTGCTAAAAATAATCCGCCTATTATTAGCAAATACATAAGACCTACTTTTACCAAAAACGAATTTAACTTCTTCCATTGAATACCAGATAGAAAATTTATTAAAGTAGTATTCTTGTCGTTATTTTTCAAAGCACTTAATGCATATCCAATTTGAAAAAAAGAACAAAGAAAAACTAATAATAAAGAAACTAAAACAGCCAAAGGATGCGCATACTCAAAAGAAATATTGTAGCTAAATATTTTAAACTGATATTTGAATTGAAAAATGCTAATTCGTGACAATAAATAAGGAATTAGCGATGAAATAATAAAAAGTGGAGCATTTGCCTTAATATTTATAAAAGTTTTAATATTGTTCAAATTTATTGAGTTTAAATCATTTCTAACATTCATATGACATCTTTAAATATATTAATATCATATCACTATAGAAAAAAAACAAACTAGTAGAGAAAAGAGTTATCACATATATTGCGATAACTCTTTAAGTTTACTATTCTTCTGTACTATCCGTAATTTCTTGGATTTCGATATCACTTTGTGCTTCGATGCTTTCATCATTGCTTGGCTCTAGTTCATCTTCATCCACATCACGCATGCGTTTGCTCGTCACTTCTTTTGGTAAGCGACGTTCATCTTCTTCAGCAGCTAAACGGTTAGCATCTTCTCTTTCCAATACTAATTGCGCTGCTAATTCTTCAACTTCAATTGTAGATTCACGAACACTACCATCTTCACTCGTAAATCCAGTACCTGCTGGGATTAATTTACCGAGGATAACATTTTCTTTTAAACCTTTTAATGTATCCACTTTGCCACGAACCGCTGCGTCTGTTAATACACGCGTTGTTTCTTGGAATGATGCAGCAGATAAGAAACTATCTGTTTCAATACTTGCTTTTGTAATACCTAACATCATTGGTACGAATTGAGCAGGATCTTTGCCTTCATCAAATGCATTTTCATTGATTTCATTAATGCGTGGTAAGCTTAGCGATTGACCAACCGTTAATCCTGTTCCACCTGCATCAGTCACAATAACTTTCTTCAACATTTGACGAATAACGACTTCAATATGTTTGTCACTAATGTCGATACCTTGTGAAGCGTATACTTTTTTAACTTCAGTTAAAATGTAGTTTTGAGCTGCTTGTACTCCGGCTAAGTTCAATAATTCTTTTGGTGAAATTTGACCTTCCGTTAACGGATCACCGGCATGTACTTTGCTGCCAACGGATAATGTTTTTAATACCGTTTCGCTCGCATCACACTTATGTTCGATACGATCTTGTTGGTTCGCTACAGTAACAATAAAGCCACCTTGACCTTCTTGACCAACAATATCAACAATTTCACCATCAATCTTACTTAAAACAGCCATGAATTTTGGATTACGTGCTTCAAATAATTCTTCAACACGCGGTAAACCTTGAGTAATATCGTCTCCAGCAACACCACCAGTATGGAATGTACGCATGGTTAACTGAGTACCTGGTTCACCAATGGCTTGGGCGGCCATAACACCAATTGCTTCACCTTGTTCAACCAATTTACCAGTCGCCATATTACGTCCATAACATTTACGACAGATACCATTTTTACTTTGACAAGTAAATGTCGAACGAATATACACTTTTTTAATACCAGCATCCACAATTGCATGTGCTGTTACTTCATCAATGAATTGGTCTTTTTCACACAATACTACACCATGATCATCTGTAATATCGTCAAATGCATAACGTCCAACTAGACGATCATATAATGATTCAATAATCGTATTGTTTTTAGTATCGATGATATCTTCAACTAAGTACCCTTCATCTGTTCCACAATCATCTTCACAGATAATCACATCTTGTGCAACGTCAACTAAACGACGTGTTAAATATCCAGATTCTGCTGTTTTTAAGGCAGTATCGGTCAATCCTTTACGCACACCGTGAGTTGAAATAAAGAACTCAGATACGTTCATACCTTCACGGAAACAAGAATAAATAGGTACTTCGATAATGCTTGGTTGATATTCTTTTTTACTCTTTGATTGGGTAGGACGTGCCATTAATCCACGCATACCAGCTAATTGCGTAAAGTGAGATGCGTTACCACGGGCACCAGAAACCGCCATCATATTGATTGGGTTCATACGGCCTAAGCTACTCATAACTTCGCGTCCTACATCACCCTTAATATCATCCCACAATTTAGAGAAATGTTTTTCCCATTCTGGCATTGTCAAATGACCACGATTTAATAATTCTTTTAATTTATCGCTCATTTCACGACCTTTTTGCACATATTCATCTTTGTTAGGTGCAACTTTAATGTCGGCCAATGATACGGTAATACCGGCAACGGTTGAGTATTTAAATCCTAAGTCTTTAATTCCATCCAAAATATCGCTTGAACCATCGGTTCCATAACGGGCAAACACTTCAGCGATAACTTTTCCTAAGTCTTTTTTCTTTAATTCCCCATGCACTGGTTTATCCAATAAAACTTTGGCAAGATCCGTACCAAATGGAACAAAGTCTTCATCACTGGTATGTTTTAAATTCTTTTCACTGACAACATTTACATAAGGGAAATCCGCAGGGAAAATACTATTAAAAATTAATTTACCTACCGTAGTAATTAAATATCCACTATTTTGAGCTTCTGTAAAATCTTTCTTATGAAGGTTTTTCGCAACCACACCAATACGTGTATGCAAATGCACTAAATTTTGTTGGTAAGCCATTAACGCTTCATCGAAATCATAGAAACAATGTCCTTCATTGTCTCCATAACGACGCCATACTTTACTTAATTCCTCTTCACCATTTTCAAGATAACGGTTTGCTTTAGTGTGGAATTCTTCTTTCGTTTCTTCCATGTTCAAATAGAAGTTACCCATAACCATGTCTTGTCCAGGTGTAACGATAGGTTTTCCATCTTTTGGACCTAAGATATTGTTACTACCTAGCATTAAGATTTCAGCTTCTGCACGTGCTTTCTCACTTAATGGCACGTGTACCGCCATTTGGTCTCCATCGAAGTCCGCGTTAAATCCTGGACACACTAATGGATGCAAACGAATTGCACGACCTTCAACCAATTTCGGCATAAAGGCTTGGATACCTAAACGGTGCAATGTTGGGGCACGGTTTAACATTACCGGATGGTTATTCACCACTTTTTCCAACATATCCATTGCACGTGGATCTTTATTGGCAATCAATTTTTCTGCCGCTTTTTCAGTTGCATATTTATGATTCACAATTTCATGAATAACAAATGGTTTGAATAATTCCATTGCCATTTCACGTGGTAAACCACATTGGTACATTTTTAAATCTGGTCCAACGGCAATAACAGAACGTCCAGAATAGTCAACACGTTTACCTAATAAGTTTTGACGGAAACGTCCTTGTTTACCTTTTAACGCATTACTTAATGATTTTAATGGTCGACCCCCAGTACCTGTTACAGGTTTGCTACGACGACCATTATCAATTAATGCATCGACAGCTTCTTGCAACATACGTTTTTCATTTTGAACAATGATGCTAGGTGTACCTAATTCTAATAATTTTTTCAAACGGTTATTACGTGTAATAACTCGACGGTACAAATCATTTAAATCACTGGTAGCAAAACGTCCACCATCCAATGGTAACATTGGTCGTAAATCTGGTGGAATAACAGGAATTGTTGTTAGAATCATCCATTCTGGTTTATTGTCAGAATAAATGAAGGCATTCAATGTTTCCAAGCGTTTGATTAATTTTTTACGTTTATCTCCCGTTGCATTTTCTAAATCTTTATCAACCAATGCTTTTTCTTTTGCTAAATCTACTTCTTGCAATAGAGTATAGATTGCTTCAGCACCAGTCTTTGCAACAAATCCATCACGGCCGTATAATGCTGTATTTTCACGGAATTCGCGTTCATTGATAACTTGTTTATAAGCTAAACCACTTTGTCCTGGGTCAATAACAACCCATGAAACAAAGTAAACAACTTCTTCCAATTGTTTTGGTGAAATATTTAATACCAACCCGATACGGCTTGGAATACCACGTAAGTACCAAATGTGAGCGACTGGAGCGGCTAGGTCAATATGACCCATCCTCTCCCTACGCACATCTTTCGTAGTGATTTCGACACCACATTTGTCACAAACCAATCCTTGATAACGAACTTTCTTATATTTACCACACGCACATTCCCAGTCTTTACTTGGACCGAAAATACGTTCGCAGAATAAACCATCACGTTCAGGCTTTTGACTACGGTAGTTTATCGTTTCTGGTTTTTTTACTTCACCATGGCTCCATTCATGAATTTTTTCGGGAGAAGCTAATCCCAATTGCATTGCGGAAAATTTATTAACATCCATGTTTCGTTACTCCTCCTTAGTCTAAATCTTCAATTTCTTCTTCGACAACAACATCATCTTCATATTCGTCTTCAGCAGTAATGAATAATCCTTCATTATCTTCTTCAGACAATTCATGTTGTTCTTGTTCAGCTTGGAATTCTTCGTAGTGTTTGATAGGACCACTTGCATTTTTATCCACTGAATCTTGTTCCAATTTTGCCATGGAAACCTCTTCACCGTTTTCATCAAACATCTTAACATCCAAAGCTAAACCTTGAAGTTCATGTTTTAATACGCGGAATGATTCAGGAATTCCTGGATCTGGCATATCGGTACCTTGCTTAATTGCACTGTAAGTGGCATTTCTTCCAGGTTTATCATCGGATTTGATTGTAAGGATTTCTTGCAATAAGTTAGCTGCACCGTATGCTTCCAATGCCCAAACTTCCATTTCCCCAAATCTTTGTCCACCATTTTGAGCTTTACCACCTAATGGTTGTTGTGTTACTAAGCTATAAGGACCTGTCGAACGTGCATGCAATTTATCGTCTACCATGTGGGCTAACTTAATCATGTACATTACACCTACACTGACACGTTCATCGTATGGTTCTCCTGTACGTCCATCATGCAATACCATCTTACCATCCATGGATACACCGGCTTCACGCATAATATCCGCTAACTCTTCGTTATTGATACCATCAAAAACTGGTGTTGCAAATTTTACACCCAATTTTTTAGCAGCCATACCCAAATGGATTTCCAATACTTGTCCGATATTCATACGAGAAGGTACCCCGAATGGGTTCAACATAATGTCAATTGGCGTACCATCAGCCATATATGGCATATCTTCTACAGGTAAAATTTTAGAGATAACCCCTTTGTTACCGTGACGACCCGCCATTTTATCACCTTCGCTAATCTTACGTTTTTGAACAATGTAAATCTTAACGACTTCACTAACACCCGGTGCTAAATCATAACCATCTTTACGTTTAAATACACGTACTGATTGAACAATACCTGCCTCACCATGGGCAACACGTAATGAATTATCACGAACTTCACGTGTTTTTTCACCAAAAATAGCCAATAATAATTTTTCTTCTGGTGAAACTTCACTTTGACCTTTTGGTGTTACTTTACCTACTAAGATATCGCCTTCTTTAACTTCAGCACCGACCATGATGATACCGCGACTATCCAATTGTTCAATCGCTTTATCACCAACGTTAGGTATATCTCGTGTAATTTCTTCCGGACCTAATTTAGTTTCACGGCATTCGATGCTCTTTTCTTCAATATGAATTGAAGTATAAACATCTTCTTTAACTAAACGTTCACTCATAATGATCGCATCTTCATAGTTGTAACCATTCCATGTCATGAATGCGATTGTTACGTTTTGACCTAACGCCAATTCACCTTGTTCCATACTTGGACCATCGGCTAAAATATCACCTTTTTCAACACGTTCACCTGTTTTAACAATAGGACGTTGATTGATACATGTTGAGTTATTACTTCTTCTGAATTTATCTAATGTATAAGTTCTTTCGCCATTTTCTTCTGCAACGACTACTTTTAAACTGTCCACATAAGTAACCACACCATCCGCAACAGCTACACATGAACTACCTGAGTCACGGGCAATGCGATGTTCCATACCTGTTCCTACATATGGTGAATGCGGATTTAATAATGGCACTGCTTGACGTTGCATGTTCGCACCCATCAATGCACGAGTACAGTCATCGTTTTCCAAGAATGGAATACAAGCGGTTGCCACAGATACGATTTGTTTTGGACTAACGTCACATAATTCAACTTCATCAATGGAAACCATAACCGTTTCACCATTAATACGCGCTACCACAGAATCACCGCTTAATTGACCGTTCACTACTTCATTGGCTTGGGCGATAACATAATCTGCTTCATCATCAGCACTTAAATAAACGACTTCATCCGTGACAATACCGCCATTTTTTACAACACGGTATGGCGTTTGAATGAACCCATATTCATTTATTTTTGCATAGGTTGTTAAGTTAGAAATCAACCCAATGTTTGGTCCTTCCGGTGTTTCAATTGGACAAATACGACCATAGTGAGTATTGTGTACGTCACGCACTTCAAATCCAGCACGTTCTCTTGTTAAACCTCCTGGACCCAATGCACTAATACGACGTTTATTTGTTAATTCTGCTAATGGATTTTCTTGATCCATAAATTGCGATAATTGTGAACTTGAGAAGAATTCTTTAATTGCTGCAGTTAATGGTCGAATATTTGTTAATGATTTAGGCGATAAGTTTTCCATTTCAGTAATGGACATTCTTTCTTTAACCACACGTTCCATACGGGCTAATCCAATACGGAATTGGTTTTGAATCAATTCACCCACGGCACGAATACGACGGTTACCTAACATATCGATATCATCAACACTACCAACCCCATCCATCATATTGAATTGGTAAGAATAGTACGCAATCATATCACTCATCGTAATGCAATGTTTTTTATTTAATGGATCTACACCAATCACTTTGATATCATGATCTCTATCTTCAGCGCTTACAACATGAACAACTTGGTTTGCACTACCAACTAACCAAACAGTCACATCGTTCACACTGTTTAATGTATCCAAAACATCATGTCCAAAACGGATAATTGGTGTATCTGGAATATAACGTTGACAAATTAGATCACCATCAATCGTAATATCTTGGTTATTACCATCCACAATACGTCCTACGTTATATAAACGTTGGCCGTAATTTAATACTTGATTGATATTGTTTGAATTAACACTTACAGGTTTTGCAATAATTGAAGAGTAAACAGCAATTTCATCCATTCCTTTCAACGCTTGCACATCCGTTTGTGTTAATACAGTCCCCATATCTAAGCTTAATGTATCTGTGTAAATACCATTCGCTAATACACGACCTACCAACGCTTGATCAGCATCACCGCTTAATACGATTACATCCGGATGTGAGAAATCATGGTTCATTGGGAAGGCATCCATATGATATCCTTGAGCTAATGTGTTCTTTAATAAATCACGTTCATGTTTCGTAATTAATGTTCCTTTACTTAAGACCACATTACCATGACAATCGCATACATCTTGATTTATAATTTGACCTTCGCAACGATTTGCACAGCCTAATTTTTTATTGATTTTATAACGCCCTGCACGTGTTAAATCATAACGACGATAATCAAAGAATTTTGTATTCATTAATGAAATTGCCCCTTCTTTCGTAGGAATTTCATCTGGACGTTGATTTTCGTAAATATTTAATAAACTTTCATGACGTGTTGCCACTTTATCGCTATTTAATGTATTGATAATATCCTCAGTATTGCCAAAAATTGCAGTATACAACATTGTGTAAAGATTTAAGAATTCTTTACCTGCTGTTTCATCGGCCAAATCTGTTTCAAAGCCTTCCAATCCTAATGAATTTAAGAACACTTGGAAATCATTAGTTTTGAATGGATCTTCGTTTTTATGTAAATCCAATGAGAAACCAATTGCTTTTAATAAAATGGTACTTAAGATTTTACGTTTACGGTCAATACTTAAATTCAACACACGACCCAACGCTTGTTTTTTAGCGTCCGTAGTTAATTCTAACCACGTTCCTCTCGCTGGAATAAATTCTGAACTGTAAGTATCTTTACCAGTTTTATCATCACTACCAGTATCAAAATAAGCACCTGGGCTACGTACAATTTGCGATACGATAACACGTTCTGCCCCATTGATGATAAATGTTCCCGTCGGTGTCATTAAAGGGAAGTCGCCTAAGAAGACATCTTCACTTTTAGTTAATACTTCACCACTTTCAGGATCAACCATTTCTAATTCCATCGTTGCTCTTAATGGCGCTGCATAGTTACATTCCCGATTTTTACATTCATTAATTGAAAACTTAGGTTGACCAAAAGCGTAGTTTTTAAATGATAAGCGCATCGTTTCAGCATAAGAACTGATTGGATACACATCATTAAATACTTCGCCAATTCCTTCTTCCATAAACCATTTGAAGGATGCGGTTTGGATTTCAACAAGGTTTGGTAATTCTAGTTCGGCACTCGATTTAGAATAATCACGTCGTGTTGCTTTTTTACCACATTGAATAATACGATAAGTGTTATTTTCTGCCATGATTCCTTCCTTTCACACTCTAATTTATATATCTAATCGCACCAAAAGGGCTTAGATAGCAATTTACTATAATACGTTTTTTTTGAAGAGTGGTCAAACAAAAAATACTATTTTGAAAAAAATGTCAAGAATTTTCATTCTAAAGATATGAAAATATCAAAAAATTGTTACAAATTAGTCGTTTTGTACAAATGAGCTACATTTTTGTATAATATAATCATGCATTATAAAGAAGAAAAACTGCTATCCATCGCCACGGCTCACAACGGCCATTTTTTTAGTAAAATGGCTGATGAATATGGAATAGAACGTCGTTTTATCCAACAACTTATTCAAAGTAATCAACTACTTAAGGTGAGCTCTGGCGCATATTGTTTACCCGATACCATTATTGATTATCCCTATATCTTCGCTTACTTTCATAAACATTGCGTTTTTGATCTAACCACTTCACTAATGTTGCATGGGTTGATTGCTTATGATGATCGCGTAATTGAAATTGCTTTGCCACGCGGAAGCAATACCACTCGCTATAATGAAACAAATTATTTTATTCAAACCCGTCAACCCCTTATCTACAGTCAAGGTATAACCAAAGTCAAAACATTTACTAATCATAGCGTACATACATATAATCTTGAAATGACATTAGTTCACTTAATCCTTTCCCCAATATATCGCAAACAAGATTGGTTTCACCATCTGCTACTTGAATACTTATTATCCCATGATAGTAAACTACTTTATCAACAAGCTATTTTAATCCGTAAAAAAGAAGTTGTAGAGAAATATATTACTGAACTACTTAAACCGACATATTAAAAGGGTTTTATGCATCCAACATAAACCCTTTTATTTTGCAATTAATATTTTAAATAACAAATTTGAACAATATAGATGTAATCACTTCTGAGATGTACCCAGCATTGCTTCCATGCTTTTTAAAGGTTTAACATCTACTTCAATTAATCGCTCACCATCGAGTTTTATCTCTATTAATCCATATTTTCCATTCTTAACCTGAATGAGTGCATCGCATTCTTTCCCATCTTTATCCCGATAATGGCAAACTTCACCACCAAAGCCTTGAGTAAAGACTTTTAAATCGCAAGTAACCAATGTTCAATATAAAACCAAACATATTTTAATCATTGAGCTCAATTTCTGACGCAACAGCGGTAATGAAAGGATTGACCAAATAACGTGTATCTGAAGTACGAATCCAGTTCGTGATCATAAATAAGGATTCCATGTAGGTAAATCCTCCATAATAAAACATACTTATTGTGTATTGATAAAATTAATTATAATTTATTAATATGCCTTGATGTCACTTAGATTGCATGTACTTGTTTAGTTTGATAGAAGTCTTTATGAGTGCGTGCAATTAAGTAAACAATAGCTAATACAATAGTTTTAACAATGGAGGTAATCGTAAGCGTCCACCAAATACCATCAAGTCCGAGTTGTTGAGTCAATAGGTAAGCTAGTGGAACACGAATGGCTGTAAAAAGAATCGAAATAAATCCTGGAGTAAATGTTTTGGCTAAGCCATTAAACACACCAGCAAAGCCATACTCAAGGGTCATAGCTAATTGAGAAAAACTAATAATCACTAAATAGTTGATTCCAACACTTAAAACATCTGCTTCATGAATGAATATACTCATTATCGGTTTCGCGCCAAGTAATAACAATAACGTTGTAAATATTCCCCAAACCGTTAATAACCCGATGGATGCTTTGAATGCTTTTTTAATACGTTCCACCAATCCTGCCCCACAGTTTTGGGCGACAAAACTATTTAATGCCATTCCATAACCTTGGGCAACCATCCATGTAATGGATTCAATTTGTGCGCCAACCTTTTGTACGGCTACTGCCCCTTCTCCATATCCAGCAATCATCCGGGCAATAATCATCGAAATAATGGAATAAAAGGCATTGTCCAATGCGCTTGGATAACCCACCTTCGCAATATTTTTTATAATTGAAAACCGCATCTTACCAAAGATATTGATATGGGAAAAGATTGTACTTTCATCTTTTAAAGCATAAATAAATAGTAAAGTAACAATGGCTTGCGCACCTACGGTTGCTACTGCTGCTCCTGCGACATGCATTGGCGGAATAAAAAGAAAGCCAAAAATGAATAATGGATCCAATACTAAATTCAATACCAATCCAATGGCATTGACTTTAAAACATAATGACGAATTTCCCATAGCAGTCACAAGTCCGGTTAAAATGTTATTCATAAATGAAAAGACAGACAACCCAGAACATACCATTAAATAAATAATGGCATCTTGAATAACTTTAGGATTGGTAAAATTAAAAAAACTAACCAATGGTTTGGCAAATATGACACATATTAATCCTACTGAAATCGAAAAAATAAGCCCCAATTGCAATGCATGTTGGGCGTATTCAATCCCTTGCTTATGATCTCCTTTACCCAACGCTTGACCTAAGTAAACTTGACCGCCCATTTTGGCCATTACGGCCAATCCAGCAGATAATATATTAAACATACCGGCCGCACCCACAGCCGCTAAGGCATTGGCACCTTCAAAGCCAATCCAAATCATATCAACCAAGTTATATGTCATTTGTAGCATACTGGTTAACATGATGGGCACTGCCAGTTTAGCCAATACCGATAAAATATTCCCTTTGAGTAAATCAATTTCTCTTGCCATAATTATTCCCCTTAACGTTATTATTTATAGCATGCAAAGACAACAAACCCTTTTTTCTTATGCAGTATTTCAACTTTAGAATACAGTGTTTCACAATAATTAATTGTTGATTTTGCTCCTTGTTGTACTCTTACTACTAACAGTAAAATGCCGTTGTCATTAAGATAATTCAATGCTTGGCGATACCATGCATACAATTTTTCTTTACCTACTCTTATTGGAGGATTCGATATAATGCAATCATATTTTTGATTCACCTTTTCAAATCCATCCGATAATACAAAATGCGCATCTGATTGATTGGTTTTAGCATTTTCATTTGCCAACGCTAATGCGCGAGGGTTGATTTCAACCCCATCCACATGCCCAATATGCAATGCTTTATTTGCGATAATCCCCACAATTCCTAAACCAGATCCAAAATCTAAAAGAGAATGGATATTTTGGCATGTGGATAAACCAATCAATAATTGTTGACTTCCAAAATCAAATTCATCTTTGCTAAAAACTCCACTATCGCTTTTAAACGTAAATGTTTGATTAAACATTTCTGTAGTAAAAGCAAAAGGTTTTGAAGGTAAAGATGAATTATCATCAAAATACATATGTTGATTCATAAAAATCCTTTATAAGTTAAGGAAAGTGAATCATCATTCACTTTCCAATTCAAATACCATATCACGTAATTGGGCGGCACGTTCAAAATCCATTGTCCGGGCTGCTTCTTTCATTTCTTTACGTAATTTATCAATTAATTGTTGTTTGTCTTGTTTACTCGTTTTATTTTTCTTTTTCAGATAGTCCATTGCCATCTTTTGTGTTTCTTTCCCCGCAATGGCGTCTTGGACTTGTTTATGGATTGTTTTAGGCACAATGGCATGTTCTTTATTATATGCATCTTGAATACTACGACGACGATTGGTTTCATCCATCGCTTTTTTCATACTCTTTGTGACTGTATCGGCAAATAAATACACTTCACCATGTGCATTACGTGCCGCACGACCTATGGTTTGAATTAAGGAGCGTTCACTTCTCAAAAATCCTTCTTTGTCTGCATCCAAAATACAAACCAACGACACTTCTGGAATATCCAATCCTTCACGCAACAAGTTAATACCAACAATAACATCAATTTTCCCTAACCGTAGATCCCGTATAGTTTCGCTTCGTTCCAATGTTTTAGTTTCATGATGTAAATGTTTAACTTTAATATCATGACTTTTTAAATAATCAGTTAAATCTTCGGCCATTTTAACAGTCAATGTAGTGATTAATACGCGTTCTTGTTTCGCTATGCGAGTTTTAATTTCATCTAAAATAACATCAATTTGACCCATTGTCGGATGAATACTAACTAACGGATCCAATAACCCGGTCGGACGAATAATTTGTTCGACAATTTCATTGTGGGTTTGATCCAATTCATAATCTCCAGGAGTAGCAGAAACATAGATCACTTGATTGGTCATTTGTTCAAATTCATCAAACTTCATTGGGCGATTTTCCAATGCACTCGGTAATCTAAACCCATAGTCTACTAGCGTTTGTTTGCGATTATGATCCCCAAAGTACATACCTTTTATTTGCGGTAAAGAGACATGGGATTCATCGATTACTAGTAAATAATCTTCAGGGAAATAATCAAATAAATTGTATGGTCGTTGACCTGGAACACGACCATCAATATGCATCGAGTAATTTTCAATCCCTGAACATCGTCCAAATTCTCGTAATGATTCTAAATCAAAAGTAACCCGTTGTTCTAACCGCTCTTTTTCTAAAAGTAACCCATTATCTTCAAAATATTTCAATCGTTCTTTTAATTCAGCTTCAATATTATTACAAGCTGTTGCCATTGATCCACTATCGCGCGCATAACCTGTTGCAGGCGACACATTGTACAATGAATACGCTGCAATAACTTTCTTTGTTAAAGGATCAATTTCACATATCCGTTCAATTTCATCATCAAACATTTCAATACGTAATAAGAATTGATCCGTATATCCTAAGACAACATCAATAACATCCCCTTTAACTGAGAAAGTTCCTCGTTTTGCTTCCATGTCATTTCGGGTATATTGAACATTTACAAACTTACGCAACAAATCATTACGTTGATACGTTTCCCCTACACGAATCGTAAAAAACATATCTTTATAAACTTGAGGATTATCTGACGCATAGATGCAGGCCACAGAAGCAACGATAATTGTGTCCCTGCGATCTAATACACTATTCATTGCAGCCATACGCAACATATCCAATTCGTCATTTATTGAAGTACTTTTCTCAATGTAAGTATCGGTTTTAGGAACATACGCTTCCGGTTGATAATAATCAAAGTTAGAAACAAAGTATTCCACACGATTATTCGGAAATATTTCTTTAAATTCTGAATACAATTGGCCCGCTAATGTTTTGTTTGGCTCAAACACTAACGTTGGTCGATTTACTTTTGCAATTACATTGGCAATAGTAAATGTTTTTCCGGTACCTGTAGCTCCCAATAATACTTGCGCTTTTTTATTTTCATTTAATCCATTTACCAATTGTTCAATCGCTTTAGGTTGATCCCCATTGGGCAAATATTTACTGACCAATTCAAAGTGTTCATTCATGTAATAATTCCAATCCTTTTTGATAAACCGTATCTTTTAATGTATCAAATTTACTTTCATACATTACATCATCAAATAATGCATCATATATTGTTTGATCGTAACTATCGCTGTAAGAAATATCGTTATCCTTACAGTATTGAGTTAACGCATCCTGCGTGCTTTGATCAAAATACCCATCCATTCTGTTCACTGGATAATCCAAATAATCCAACATTGCCTGAATCACGCCGTTTTGTTGACTTACAGTATCCATGGTATGTCCACTGGTTTCATCGTATTCATAAATGGTCATTGTTAATACAGGATGACTATCCACGGCGATATCAGGTTCAATTCCAATACCATCAACATTTATTCCGTTTGGTGAAAACCATTTACCCGTTGTGAGTTTAAGAATTGATCCATCCAACAATGAATAACTATCTTGCATACTGCCTTTACCGTAAGTTGTAGTTCCAATAATAGTGACATTATCTAAATTCTCTTTCATGGTTATAGTAAAACCTTCCGAAGCAGATGCACTTTGGCCATCTACTAAAATAACAAACTCATTAAATTGCGTATAGTTATCACCAATAGTATATATATCATTACGATTGCCATCTTTATCTTGAGTATATATTACTAATTTATTTTCCGGAATGAATAAAGATGCCATAGCTTGTAATGTAGTAATGTATCCCCCAGAGTCTCCTCTTAAATCAATCATTAATTTAGTTACCCCAGCCTTAATCATATCATCCAAATATAAACGAGCATCTTGCGCAGTTGTAATACCAAAATCACTAATGGCTAAATAGCCTACGTTTTGATCAATGATTTCACCATAGGCTGAAGCACTAAACAATCCACGTATACACGTAAAATCCAATACCTCTTCGCCCCGTTTGACAGTAATGACCACTTCACTTCCCTCTTCGCCCATCACTAAGTCCGATAACACTAAAGATTTATCATTGGCATCAACACTTTGCCCATCTACAGCAATGATGACATCCCCTTTTTGTAATCCCCCAATTTCTGCAGGACTATTCTTATACACGCGCGTTACGACAAATTCACTCCCAGTGTAATAACTTACACCAATACCTACACTGGTGGCATCCACACTGCTTTGGTATTGTTGTGCATAACTATTAGGAATATAGTTAGTATGTAAGTCAATATCGGAATAAGTTAAACCAAGCAAGGCATTATCCACTAATGTTTGCTCTAGATCGTCCACTTGATCAGCATAATACCATTTATTTTCCATCATATCCAATACGGCATCAAATTTTAATGACGCTTCACTTTGACCTGGTAAACTTGCCTTAACATAAATGCATCCACCTAAAAAGCAAAGTAATCCCAACCCTATCAAGCCAACAGGCTTTAATATTTTCTTCCAATTTCTTTTCTTATTTTGTAATTCTGGCCATAATTCTTCTTCTAAAGCCGCATATTTATTTTCTTCATACTTCATAGTTTTATATTTTAGCAAACGTTATCGAAGAATCATGTTAATTCATTATTTTTTAATAATAAATATATAAAAAATGGCTCTGTCACAACAAATGGTTGATTTTTGACGAGAAATAGCGTATAATAAT
>CALCFG010000027.1 GCA_937900565.1 uncultured Erysipelotrichaceae bacterium | reverse complement strand
ATCCAATAAATAATCTTGATAGCCTAAATCCTTTAAGATATTTTCATTACCTAACGCAATACTTTCATCCAATTCTTCAATACCATTTAGGCTGGCACTACCTTCAGGTAACATTGCTTTATCAATTCCTAATTCTAGCAATGAACATAACATACCATTACTTGCCACACCACGAATCGTACTTGCTTTAATATTACCTCCAGGTAATTGCGCACCAACTTTGGCCACAATAACTTTAATACCTTCTCGTGCATTGGGTGCACCACACACAATATCCAATACTTCACTGCCAATATCTACTTTACATACATGCAAGTGATCGCTATCAGGGTGATCTTCACAACAAGTGATTAACCCAGTTGTTAACCCTGTTCCACTGCTTAAGCTTTCCACACCTTCGATTTCAATACCGGCATTTGTTATCGTATCTGCTAATACGTTAACATCCAAGTCATCCACTTTAACGTATTCATTTAACCAATTAACACTAATTTTCATATTGCACTTTCCTTCCTTAATTAATCAAAGCGTTTGAAATTCTTCAAGAAACGCACATCATTAGTGTAGAAATCACGAATATCATTAATACCATATTTCAACATTGCTACACGTTCTAACCCAATACCAAAAGCAAATCCAGAATATTTCTTACTATCAATATTGGCCATTTCCAATACATTAGGATGAACCATACCCGCACCTAAAATTTCAATATATCCACTTCCTTTACACAAAGGACAGCCTTTACCACCACAATTATGACATGTCATATCCACTTCAACACTTGGTTCAGTAAATGGGAAGTAACTTGGTCTAAAGCGTATGGAACGTCCTGGACCAAAGATAGCATCCACCATGAATTGTAACGTTCCTTTAAGGTCAGTTAATGTAATATTTTCACCAATAACTAATCCTTCACATTGCGTAAATTGATGGGAATGGGTTGCATCAGAATCGCGACGATAAACTTTACCAGGACAAATTAATTTAATGGGTAAATGATCATGCAATAAATCCAATTGACGCATTTGAATACTGGTTGTATGACTTCTTAACAATCGATTCACATCAATAAAGAAGGTATCTTGCATATCACGTGCAGGATGGTCAGCAGGAATATTTGCTCTTTCAAAGTTCCAATAATCCAATTCCACTTCAGGACCTTCCGCTACTTGATACCCCATACCAACAAAGCAATCTTCAAATGCTTGAATAACGGATTGAATTGGGTGAACATTTCCTACATTTAAATGATAAGCATCCAATGTTAAATCTATCTTTTCATTTTCAAGTTTTTCACTCATTGCTTTATCTTGCAATCCCGCTTGTTTTTCCTCAATGGCTTTGGCTAATGCTTGTTTGCAGTCATTAACCAATTGACCAAATTTCGGCTTTTCTTCAATCGGTAAATTCTTCATTTGTTTCATTAAATCTTGTACAGGTCCTTTTTTACCTAAATACGTTACCCGTACTTGATTTAATGCCGACAAATCATTGGCAGCTTCAATTTCTGCTAACCCTTGGGCTTTGACATTTTCAATTAAATCCATAAAATCTCCTTTACAATAAAAAAAACGTTCCTTAATTTACTAAGGAACGAAACTTTAAATAGTCCGCGGTACCATCCTAATTCACAATAAATATATTGTGCGCTTACTTATACGTTAACGGGTATTAACCGGGAAGGATTGGTTCCACTACCAGATGAATTCAATCAAACTTGAATGCTATTAATTTCAGCAATAATAATAGTCTCTGCTCTATCAAGTACCCTTGATTTACTACTTCTGGATCATCGCTTTATGCAAATTAGTTTATCATGGAACCTATAAAATGTAACTACTTTCATTTTTAATTCAAAATATTTTTCCTATATAAATTATTCCTTTACAATCGTAATAGAGGTATAAATAATATGAAATATAATATTTTAGGTGATTCCGATTGTCCGATGATCCACATAACCATGCAAGAAAATGAAACCATTCGCGTAGAACGTGGTGCAATGGTTTATATGCAAAACATTGAACTCCAAGGTAAAATGAATACCAATAAATCTGGTATTTCAGGCTTTTTAAGTGCTCTTGGTCGAAGTATGACATCTGGCGAAAGCTTTTTTGTTACTGAAGCTAAAGCCCAACAAAACAACGCCTATTTAGGGATAGCTCCAGCAACAGCAGGTAAGATTCGTGTCTTACAATTGGATAATGAGCATCAATATTGTTTAAATACCGGATGCTTTTTAGCGTGTGATGGTTCCGTTCAATACAATATGAGACGTCAAGATTTAGGCAAAGCTTTATTTGCCGGTACTGGTGGATTATTCATTATGGAAACTACCGGTACAGGTAATCTATTAATTAGTTCTTATGGTGATTTAATCGAAATTAATGTTACTCAAGGAGCTCCGGTTACTATTGATAACCAACACGTTGTTGCTTGGGAAAATACATTGGATTACGACTTAGATATTGCCAGTGGTACTTTTGGTTTTACCAGTGGTGAAGGTGTTGTTAACCATTTTAAAGGTAATGGTAAAGTATGGATCCAAACGCGTAATATTCGCTCATTAGCGGATGCATTAATTCCATATCTTCCAACCCAAACAAGTTCTAGTAATTAACGATTATAAAAGGGGCTGTTACGAAATGAAATAATTTCATAACAGCCCCTTTTTTTGATCTATTTAAATAAATAAGAACTCGTTTGAATATTGGAAGTAGGAACAATACGACTGTTGGCACAACCCAATACTTCATTAATGCGATTAACTATTTTATTAATATTGGTGTTTGGTTCTACAATAAGATTCAATGACATAAAGTTTAAGTTATCCTTATTGGTAACATAACTATGAATCATTTGCGTCGAATCAATTGGTTCGTTAAAGTAGACACCACTGTATTGTGCATTCCCGACATCTAAAATACCACTTACTGTATAAGTATAGCAATCAAACAATACATCATTTGCTAATGTTTGCCCACTTGTTAACCAGGATGTCTTTTCAGTTTTAACATAGATATTAATTTCTTTATTTATCAATTTTTCAACACTATTTAAGGCTAGTAATTTACTGATCATTTCACTACTTGTTTTATCAAGTAAAATTTCTTGGTTAGTTAAAGGATACTTACCATACAGTAAAGGAACTGTAGTAACATCTCCGACTAGATAAAATGTAGAAATTGAAGTATTTGTACCATATTGGTTTAGCCATTGATAGCTGAACTCATTATCAGCGAAAATACCTTTGCTTACAACAGGTTGTCTTTTGGTGCCAACAAATGGTTGCTCATTAGGATAAAGATAGATTTTAGAGCCTTTAAATTTTTCATTTGCTTGCTCAATCGTTAATTCACTATCCTTTAAATACATTGGATTGAATCCTAATTCACTTCGTTCGATACTTTTAAATGTTTTTGGAAAATAATGATTGATATCTTTCGTTTGTTGTTCAAAAGTATATAAGTAATCATTACGATGAATCACAGGTTCAATTGCTAATAAACCATCAATCTCACTTAACGATTCAATACTCGTTTGAGAAATTAAATCATAACTTACAACTACGGGTTGATTTTCTATGGCTTTACTGTGGTTCGCATTAATTCCTTTTACCTTTTCATAACTGGTTAATTCACTATTATAAGTAGTTAATATGACGTCCCCGTATTCATATGCTTTTTTGTAATCTTCAAATCGATAATTCGCTCTATTCATTGAAAAATAATTAAAAACAAGAAACAGTGAAAACGCCAACATCAAACTTGCAACTAAGGTCTTGACCCAATTATTTTTAAAATAGGTAGAAAACTTATATGCAATAGAATTAAATGACATAAAATATTTTCTAAAAAATTAAAGCTAACTAGTTTTCTGTACTATAACCGTGACAATTAACCAGTTTTTCATAGGATGATGTACTCAACAAAACAGTATAGCCACATTTATCGCAAGTCCTATACGTTTTTACTTGCACAGTTGTCCACTCATCATGACCGTAAAGTTTATGTTCACACTTCCTTGTATAAACTCTTCCTGGATTTTCTTCAGTATAATCTCTTAAATTTCCACCACAATTATGAATGGGTCCTCTAAGTAATCCAGAATTAGCTAAGATTGATGTCGTACTAAATAAGGACATCAGAGCTATTGACATTAAAAGTTTTTTCATATTTTTCTCCTTAAAGATAAGTTAATTTTCATATATTACAATCGAATTAAAGTTAATACAGAATATTAAATTCACATTAAAGTAGCTCAGTAGCGACACATATTAAGAATTGAATGTAAATGCTACATACCATTGTTTTTAAGAAGTTAATTAGGAACAAACACTATATACAAAAACATTGATTTTGAATTGATATTAACTATAACTATAATTTTAAAGCTAAAAAAATACCTGCTATTAAGCGATAGGAATAATTAATCATTCCAATCAATCTTATCTAAAATTGTCTCCATTTTTATATCTACTAACGTTCATAACTCACCTTTTATTTGTTGTAGCGTACCTTCAAGTTTATTCTACAAGAATATTTACCTTTCAGCAAGGTTTTAGTATTGACTTGCATAACGTTTCTATTGTCTCAATAAATTTTCAATTAACAATCAAGTAGTTGACACAATTCTGTTCTATAAGAAAGTATAAAGATAACTGACTAAAATTTTATTTATAGCAATTAATATTTAAAACACATATCAAAAACGTGTGATTTTTTAATTAGTTATGGTTCGTTATTCAGCAACGATAACAGATCCTTGGTAAGTAGAAGCGATGAATTCTTTCACTGCGTCACTTTTTAATACTTCCACTAATGCGTTAATGCGTGCGTCATCTTTTAAATCAGCATGGGTAGCAACAATGTTAACGTAAGGGTTACTACTGTCAGCTTTTTCTAAAATTAGAGCATCTTGACTAGGATTTAAACCCGCTTGCATTGCATAGTTACCATTGATAGCAACTAAGTCCCCTTCATCATTGTCATAAGTTACGGATAATAATTCAGGTTTAACTTCAACAAATTGTAAATTCTTAGGATTATCTACAATATCTTCTACCGTTGCATCAACCACATTCACACCTTCTTTTAATGTAATTAATCCTTCATCCGCTAATATTTTTAAAATACGACCATGGTCTGAATAAGAGTTGGAAATAACAATGGTTGCACCATCCGCTAATTCATCAATACTTTTGATTTTCTTTGAATAGAATCCAAATGGCTCAATGTGAATACCGCCAGCATTTACGATATTATAACCATTGGCTTCCACTTCATTATCAAAGAAAACTTCATGTTGGAAATAGTTCGCATCCACTTCTTTGGCATCCAATGCTTTATTGAAAATATAATAGTCATCCAATACCGTAATTTCTAAATCAATATTGTAATCTTCTTTTAAAATTGGTTTAACAAATTCTAAAATCTTTGCATGTGGATCTAATGTAGCCGATACTTTTAATACTTGGCTTTCTTCACCCGTTGTTGGTTGTGATGTTGTTGGTGTATCGTTACTACCACAACCAGCTAATAATAAACATGCACATAATCCTGTTAATAATTTTTTCATCTTTTTTCTCCTTTAATTCTATTAACGTTTATCTAATTTCTTTGCTAAATAATCACTTAACCATTGCACTGCCAACACAAACATCGTTATTAATGCAGTGGCAAAATACAATACGGCATTATTTCTTCTGACATAACCATATTGGTAGGCTAAATTACCCAATCCACCACTACCAATAGCACCAGCCATTGCGGTATAAGAGATTAAGTTAATACCAGTTACACAAGCACCTGATACAAGTGCAGGTAAACTTTCTGGTAATAAAACTTTCGTAATAATTTGCCAATTACTAGCACCCATCGCTTTACTGGCTTCAATCGTTCCTTTATCCACTTCAGTAAAAGCGATGCAACACATTCGCGCATAAAACGGTGCTGCCGCAAAGATTAAACTTGGTATCGCCGCTTTCCATCCCAACATCGAACCGGTAATCATTTTTGTGAATGGAATCAATACGATCATTAAAATAATAAATGGAACAGCACGTAAGACATTGACACAAAAGTTTGATATTGAATTAATAATTTTATTTTCAACTAGTCCGCCACTTTGTGTGGCAAATAATAATAATCCAATAAATAATCCAATTACAATAGCAAAGACTAAGGCAATCAATGACATTAATATCGTTTCATTAATGGCAGTAATCATTTGATCCCAATTGATTTCATTTAACCAACTCATAACACTTCCACCTTCGCTTTCCCATTTTGTAAATCTGTAACAAATTGTTGGTATTGTTTATCATTACCATTGCTTACATGCAAATAAGTAACTCCAAGTGGCCCATTGGCGGTGTGGTTAATGTTTGCATTAACAATACTCACACTTAACTCCGTAGCTTTAATGGCATTGGCAATGATTGGTTGATCGCTGTTTTCAGCGAATGATACGCGTAACAATTGCCCATAAGGGTACATATGTTTAAGCTGTTCTTTAATTTCTTGTGCAGTGGAACCATTAATGGTTTGCACGAATCGTTTCGTGGTGGGATGTTTTGGTTTTTCAAAAATATCCACGACACTGCCTTCTTCCACTACTTTGCCATCTTCCATAACGGCAATGCGATTGCATATTTTTTGTACCACTTCCATTTGATGAGTAATCATTACAATCGTAATGTTTAATTCGTGGTTAATTTGTTGTAACAATTGTAAGATTGCATCCGTAGTATCGGGATCTAACGCACTGGTTGCCTCATCACAAAGTAGAATGGTTGGATCATTAGCTAACGCCCTGGCAATGCCTACCCGTTGCTTTTGTCCACCACTTAATTCGCTTGGATAAGCATTTTCTCTACCTTGCAAACCAACACGACGAATTAATTCATTTACTTTCGCTTTACGTACTGTTTTATCCACCTTGGCAAATTCTAATGCTAGCTCAATATTTTGCGCGACTGTTTTTGACCATAATAAATTAAAGTGTTGGAAGATCATCCCAATTTTTTGCCGTTTTGCTAATAATTGATGGTGACTCAATTCACTTAAATTAATACCATCCACAATAATTTGCCCACTGGTCGGTTTTTCCAATCCATTTAACATACGAATCAATGTGGACTTACCTGCACCAGAATATCCAATAATACCGAATATTTCTCCATCTTTAATCGTTAAATTAACTCCCTTTACGGCATTAATCTGATTCTTATTCGTTGTAAATGTTTTTACGACTTCTTTGATTTCTATCAAGAAAATGCACCCCCTTAAAATAAAAAAACGTCCTTAAATAAAGGACGAGAATTACCCGTGTTACCACCTTTTTTCATAATTCAAATTGGTTGAATTACCTTGTTTTTAAGTACCATCATACTCTATCGTTTAACGCACGCCTACGTCATGACCTAAACAAATTCAGCCATGCAGCTCCAAGACCATCTTCATTAACGTATCTGTTATCCTTTTTCAGCAATCCAGGACTCTCTGTAAACAGCATCAGCTAATTACTATTCTCTTCTTAGCTTTTGTCTATGTTTAGTAGTATAAACCAAACATTAAAAGTTTTAAATTATTTGGCTCTGTCACAACAAATGGTTGATTTTTGACGAGA
>CALCFG010000026.1 GCA_937900565.1 uncultured Erysipelotrichaceae bacterium | reverse complement strand
TACTTCGCATTGTTGCCAATTGCCATCTTTTTCAACATCTAAAGCATAACAAACCGTTACCGAAGATTGAAGTGGCATACTAACCGCCAATCGGTTTAAAAAGACACTGGCAACTAACTTCATATCTTCCACTTTGCTCGCCTCATATTGCACGATAGAAGCCAAGGTAAACCATTCATGCACACTCATAGTGTCGCTTTTTTGATTTTTTAATGCATCATATACTTTTTGGGTATTATCTAACATCTTGCGTGTCACTTCATCAACATTAGTATCCGCAAAGAATTGATATGTATCCGGAAATAAATAACCTTCCAACAAATAACGGGCATTATCATTAAAAATATCTTCAGTTAATACAGAATAGTCATTCATTAATGTTTCAACATAACTTCGATCATTCCAAGCTGCTAATAGTTCAGCTTCGCTAATACTTGTAACTTCCGCAATTTTCATCGCAATATGTTTAACCCAATCCCCTTCAATAACCGTTACACTAACCGTATCCGTTTGCGCTGCTTTGGGATCATTTAAGATTGTTAAAATAGTATTTAAATCAAAGGATTTATCCAATTCAAAAGTCCCAGCACAAAATGCAGTTAAACCATTGAATTTAGCATATAAACCAGCATAAAAAGCATTATTTATAATGCCTTCATCTTCTAATTGGGCCAATACTTGTTTGCCATTTGTCCCTGGATCAATAGTAAAAATTAAAGATTCGCTTTCCTTGGCGACTGCTTTTTGCGCATTCGAATAACCAATACCAAAAAAAGCACCACAAAACACTAATAGAATTGTCAAAGCCATTAAAATTAATGGCAATGGTTTAATACGCTTACGTTTCCGTTTAACTACTTTGCGTGTTTTTTTTATTTGACTCATACTATTTATTCTTCACTGTTATCTTCAATTTCATCGGCAAATGATGCCAAAACTTCCGCAACCATGTTGAATTCTTCTTCATCAATATCCGGATCTACTGGAATTAAATTATTATCTTCATCATAGCGGAATCCAAAGATTAAATCTTCATCACTTGGATCAGTTGCCACAACGTAACTATCCCCAGTCTCAGGGTTATCAAAAGTAAAAAGAATAGCTAATACTTTTTCATTTCCATTTTCATCACTAATAATTAGTGAGTTTTCATTATTCACTGACATTTTCTTGATTCCTTTCTTTGGCTCTTATAGCATCTAAATAGCCTTGCAATATAAAAGTAGCAGCAATTTTATCTACCACATCTTTTCTTTTTTTACGGGATACATCTGCTTGAATCAAAATACGATTGCTCATAACCGTAGTATACCGTTCATCCCATAATACAATTGGAATATCCACTTCATTTTCCAATGCATCTTTAAACGCCATGGCCAATTCAGCTTTTTCGCCTATAGTATTATCAAGTTTTTTTGGAAATCCAATCACAATTGTATCGGGTTTAATCTCATCCACAAGATCCAATATCATATCCAAACAAGTTTCATAGTCTTCACTTGGATATTTTAATGTGGTTAATGTAGAGGCAATTAATCCACTGGGATCACTTTTCGCCACACCACAACGTACGGATCCAATATCTAAAGCAATAACATTCATTATTTGGATTGTCCTTCAAAATAGTAACGCACTAATTCTTCAATGATATCGTAACGATCCAACGATTGGATCGTTGTTCGAGCGTTTAAATGACTTGAAATATAAGCTGGATCATTGCTAATCAAATAACCAGATATTTGATTGATGGGGTCATAACCTCTTTCGATTAATGCTTGACGTACTAACAACATAACTTCTTTAATGTTTTCACGTTTCACAATTTCTGAGTTAAAACTCATGGTCTTTCCATAATCTTCCATGGTTCTCTCCTTTCAATGGTGTTATTATACCTTACTTTAATCACAGTTTAAAAAACAAATGCATGTAAGATTATTAAAAAGTAAATTGAATATTGATATCCAATTTACTTTTTATATTAAGCAACCACAGAATTCAAGTAATTCAATACTTCACTTACTTTTGTTGTATCTTTTGCACCGGCTTGCGCCATATCTGGCTTACCGCCACCTTTACCATCCGCAAGTAAAGCTGCCTGTTTAACAATGTCGCCCGCTTTTTTACCAGATGTAATTAGCGCATCACTGCATCCAACCACAATGGATAGTTTATCATCGCTAACACTCACCAATCCAACATACCCATTGGTTAATTGTTTCATTAATTGAGTCGCCAATGATTTTAATCCACTGGCATCAACATCCACTTTAGCAACAATTGTTTCCAATTCGCCAACATTTGTTTTGCTGGCAATCAATTGATTTGCTAATGCATTTTTACGTTGGTTTTCGATATCCGCTAGCTTATGATTCAATTGTTCTAGGTTAGCTAATAAACGATTTACTTTATCAATGTTATCCTCTTCATTTTTAGCACCAATAGCATTACCAACGGTTTCCAATACATCACTGGTATGTTTAAATGCATTGATAGCACCTGCCTTCGTAACAACAGTAATGCGGCGAACACCTGAACCAATGGATTCTTCACTTAATATTTTAAAAGCTCCCAATAATGCCGTATTACTAACGTGAGTTCCTCCACATAATTCTTTGCTGACATTACCCATGGTTACAACACGCACATTGTCACCGTATTTTTCATCAAACAAAGCTATCGCACCACTATTTTTTGCTTGTTCCACATTCATAACTTCAGTGGTCACATCATATTCTTCATCAATCCATTGATTTACCAAAGCTTCAATTTCTTTTATTTGATCTTTGGTTACCTTTTCAAAATGTGAGAAATCAAATCGAGCATAATCAGCACATACAAAACTTCCAGCTTGGGCAATATGCGTACCTAACACTTTAATTAATGCAGCTTGCAACAAATGTAAGCTTGTGTGATTAGCACGAATATGTTTGCGTTCTAAAACATTAACTTGTGCGTTAACGTTATCCCCAACAGTCAATACACCATTTGTAACTTTAATTTTGGATAAATGTTGACCATGTGGCGCTTTTTTTGTATCAATCACGTTTGCTTCGAAAGTATCGTTACTTAATCGTCCGTGATCTCCAACTTGTCCACCACTTTCACCATAAAAAGGAGTTACATCAAGAATCACTTCCCCTTCACTATCCAAACTATCGCAAGCCACACCATCTTTAAACAATGCAATCACTTTACCTTGAGAAGAAAAAGTTTCATACCCAACAAAACAACTTTCACCAATAAAGTCCATTAAGTCTTTACTTTGATTATGCATGGATTGCGCATCCAAACGAGAGTCTCTTGCACGTTGTTTTTGTTGTTCCATCATTGCCTTGAAGCCATCTTCATCCACACAAATTCCATTATCCTCACAGATTTCATGGATTAATTCTTTTGGGAATCCATAAGTATCATAAAGTTTAAAGGCAACCTCTCCGTCTAATACCTTATTATTGCCCAATTGAGCTATTTGTTCATCCAATAAACGTTCACCATTGATTAATGTTTTAGAAAAAGATTCTTCTTCATTTCGCACAATTTTTTTGATTAAATCTGCTTTTTCAATCAAATATGGATAATAGTCTTTGTAATTTTCAACCACTGTATCCACAAGATCACACATAAATGGTTTGGTGATACCAAGTTTTAATGCAAAACGCACTGCACGACGAAGCACTCGACGAATAATATAACCTCTACCTTCATTACTTGGCATTGCTCCATCAGCAATCGCAAAAGTAACGGTACGAATATGATCCGCAATAACACGATATGCCATCTTAAATTCCCCTTCATATGGGTATTGTGCAATCTTTTCAGTTTCATGAATCATTGGTAAGAATAAATCAGTATCAAAGTTTGTTTCACCATTTTGAATGATTGATACTAACCGTTCCAATCCCATTCCCGTATCAATATTTTTTTGAGGTAATTCTTTGTAATCTTTTCGATCCACACCTTCTTTAGCATCATATTGACTGAATACAACATTCCATACTTCAATGTAACGATCATTATCTTTTTCTTCAAAGAACAACGTTTCTCCTTCATGATTTGGATCATAGGCTTCTCCACGATCATAGAAGATTTCACTATCAGGCCCACTTGGACCTTCGCCAATTTCCCAATAGTTATTTGCCGTTTTTAAAATATGGCTTGGATCAACACCTAATTCAATCCAACGATTATAGGCTACTTCATCATCAATATATACAGTAATGTAAAGCTTATCTTTATCAAAGCCAATCCATTGATCACTGGTTAAAAATTCCCATGCAAACGCAATTGCTTCTTCCTTAAAGTAATCACCAATACTAAAGTTACCTAACATTTCAAAGAATGTATGGTGACGTGCTGTTTTACCAACATTTTCAATATCATTGGTACGAATTGATTTTTGCGCATTGGTAATACGTGGGCATTGTGGTTTTTCACGTCCATCAAAATACTTTTTTAATGCCGCTACTCCCGCATTAATCCATAATAACGTTGGATCATTGTGTGGAACTAACGAAGCTGAAGGTTCCACCATATGCCCGTGTTGTTTGAAATATTCCAAAAATAAAGCACGTGTTTGATTTCCTGTTAATTGTTTCATTGTAATATTCCTTTCATTCATAAATATAAAAAGCGTTCCTTAATGACACGTAAGTTTACGCTTGCATCAAGGAACGCTATACTGCGCGGTACCATCCTTATTTGCACTTTATAAAAGTGCACACTTAATTTTCTGTGGATAACGGCACGACCCGATGCAGTTTACTGCATTCCTTATTAGGGAGCAAAATTATTGTAAGACTCATATGCTTTCACCATCCATATGTCGCTTTTAATCCATGTTCAACAATTCATCCTAACTCAAACAGAATAAATGAATTATAGCAAAATTCAAATAAGTAAACAAAAGTTTTCATACATTTTCTTACGATTTTTTATTATTAAATCAGCCTGATAATAAAATTGATACAAATTCCATTCAAAAAGCTAAACATTTAACAGATTGTGCTATTTTTAAAGACTTTCATTCTTGATAAAATTAACTAGTCAAAGGAATCCCAACTCAATTTTAATGGCAGAAAGGCAAAAATAACGTGAATCCACGTTAAGAAATTATATGAACCCAATTGAACGCATTCAAGAAAAAATGCCATATTTTACAAAAACAGAAGTTGAAATTGCAAATTATATTTTGAATAATGCGCAACAATTTATCACTCAACCCATTGAAGAGACAGTAAATCGTTTAAACGTGAGCAAACCAGCAATGATTCGCTTTGCAAAAAAATTAAACTATCAAGGGTATTCACAACTTAAATTTGATTTAACATATTTTGTTTCAAACACACAATCACTCAATCAAAATTGTCAACAATTCAATACCATTACAGCAACCATTAGTTTATTAACAGACTACTTAAAATCATTTGAAATAAATATCGATGCCGCACAATTGACACAACTTGCGCACCATATCATCAAAGCCAAACGATGCAAAATCTTTGCCTACCATAAATCTGGTGCTACCGCTCATTTACTTAAAATGAGTGTAGCAAAGCTAGGCATTGACATTGATGTTTTATCCGATCCATTTGCCATAATGGATTGTATAGCCTATTTAAATGAAGACGATTTAGTATTGATTTATACGATTCAAGATAAATTCATATTTGATACCTTAATCCCTAAATTGTCACACACCCATATTCCAAGTGCATTAATTTCTCTATCATCCACTTATTTTACTTATCCATTTTTAGATTATCGTATTATTTTACCAAGCTTATATAATACCCAAGGGTATGTATTGGATGATCAACTCGTTTTTATTATCTACAATCAATTGTTGTTAAATGAAATTAATATTTTACAAACAGAAAAAAGTAAATAGGTATAACTTTCCCCCTATTTCCTTTTTCATAAACTACTCTGCCAAAAAGTTTCTTCCATTTTGATTGCATTATTTATTTCGTTAGCTTGCATAATACAAATTTCATTTCTTTGATTTATTATGCAAGATACTTAAAAGCGTATTAACATATAATCCAAACAGATTAAGAAAATAATTTCATAAAAAAAACAATTTATGTTTAACTAACTAAGCATAAATTGTTTTAATTTATTCATTTCCTTTTGTTATGTAGTTATCATCTTCTGTTAAATCATAATAATCTTGTTCCATCTTATCGAATTTAATCAATTGGTGAGCCAACAAAACTTTATACATAAAGATACTTAGCACAAGAATAACGAATGATATGGCCACAATGGAAATGAAATCATTCATTGTTTCAATCATCCAACCAATCTTTCCCTTTCAATACTTCAACGCGTGATAACCCCGGATAATTCAATTGTCGCAATACTTCATACGTACAAATCGCCACACAATTACTTAAGTTTAATGTACGTTCACTAGCAACCATTGGCAGACGCGCACAATGATCTTTGTGATTATGCAATATTTCTTTCGGAACCCCAGTACTTTCTTTACCAAAGATTAAATAAATATCTTGATTAATATCATCGAAGGTAAAATCAGAAAATGGTTTTTGACCATAGCGCGTTACGAAGACGAACCTTGCATCATCTTTATCTTGGATAAATGTTTCCCAATTTGGGTAACGCTTTAAATTTACTTTATCGATATAATCCATTCCAGCTCTTTTTAAATGCCGTTCGTCCAATGAAAAGCCCAACGGTTCAATTAAATGTAAACTAGCATTGGTACATACACAAGTACGGATAATATTACCCGTATTTTGTGGGATTTCTGGTTGATATAAAACAATATTAATCATTTAAATAATTCCCTTTCTTTTTAATTAATTGATACATTAATGCTGACACGAGACAAAAAGGTATAAAGAATAAATAAGCAATGTTTAAAACTAAATCATTAAAGATTTCGCCTGGTAACATACGAATCATGATATCAGTCGATGGATTCAATAACCACAAGTCATTATTTGGGAAAAAGACATGGTGAAAAGTTGTCCAAAAAGAATTAAAATCAACCAAGACCATAATAATTAGACCAATAAATAAGCCAATAATCATTAAATAGGTGACCTTACTAGCTTGCCAATAAGTCTTAAAATAAAATTTATCTTTACCAAATAAAAGAAACAATGCACTAACTATCATGATAATAAATGATACATTCTGTAATGTATCAACACCTTGAGCCAACGCTTTAACATCCACCATATGATCAACTTCCCGTTGATTGAATAATGTTTCACTGTATTTACCATTGATTGTAGCACTGGTTTGAATTGAATCAGATTGACCTTTACAATAACCAATCAACCGATACATGCCATCCCGATAATCCGTTTCGTCCAATCCAACATATTCTTGTAAATCATACTTATGATATTCTTTCACATAGAAATCAACATCTAAAGCTTGGCTAAAAACAGAAGTAATCAAAATATAAAATAAACTCGAAAGTATAAATAGCACTGAACTAATGCGAATAATTGTCTTGTTCAATTTCATTTTTAACCTCCATTAATGCACGGTGACGATGAGAAATTTTATTTTTATCTTCTGCCGATACATTAGCTAAGGTTGTTTGGTAATCATCAACATAAAAGATAGGATCATAGCCAAAACCATTTTCTCCCTCT
>CALCFG010000025.1 GCA_937900565.1 uncultured Erysipelotrichaceae bacterium | reverse complement strand
CTTTCATTCACAGGATTTCACAAGCAATGCGTACTAGAATTGCACTTGAAAACCTTTCTAACAATAACTTCTCAAGACATATTAAAAGGATATTGCTAACGTTTGCAATATCCTTTTATAATATTTTTTCTAATCTAAGTAATGCTTCCTTTTTATCAATGCCGCCAGCATAGCCAGTTAATTTCCCACATGCACCAATAACGCGGTGGCATGGAATAATAAGTGCAATAGCATTATGTCCGACTGCATTACCAACTGCTTGTGCTGACATTTTCAATATTCCTTTTTGGTTAGCAACCATTTGTGCTATTTGTCCATAAGTCATTGTCTTTCCATAAGGAATCGTGCGCATGATATTCCATACCAATTTACGAAATGGTGTGGTTAGCAATGCTAAAGGTGGCGTGAAATTTGGAACTTTACCACTAAAATAAATATCTAACCAAAGAATCGTTTGTCCAAATATCGGCAAATATTTTTCTTCAGTTTCTAAAGAAAGTGTATCACAAAAGTAACGTTGTCCATCAAACCAAAGGCCGGTTAATTCATTACCATTACTGGCCAAAGTAATACCACCCAAAGGTGAATTGTAATGATATGTATACATCTAAGTAATTCCTTACCTACAATTTTTGATTATCATTTTTATATACAAATAATCTATAAATATTAACGATTAACAGAACGTGCCGTGCGTTTAAACGTATGTCGTTTACCTTTAATGGTTATGTTATATTCAAATAAAGAGATTGGATCCATACCACCAACGGCAACATTGCCAATATGGTGAATATCCACACCCATCATTTTACACATTAACGCAATCTGGCGAATAGTTTCAATCGATGCACCTTCTTGACTTGTCCCAATGGCGCTTAATGCTAAAGCACCACATTTATGAATTTTACGTACGATCTTACTCCCATATTCTAAATTAATCCCTGGCACAGTACCTGCTGCAGGTAATAAAACAACGTCGGCTCCAGCCTGAACAAAGTCTTCCAAATTTTCTATGGTAATAATATTTTCCCCACCTTCATCTTTACTTCCAGCAGCATACATTTTACCAGCCATAATGATTAATTGATCCCAACAAGCATCATTAATTTCTTTAATCACATCAATTATCTTTTCATTGATAACACCAGTTCCAGGATTACCCGTTAATAAGATAAAATCAAAACCGAGCTCAATTGCTTTTTTCGCAGTTTCCACACTAGCTTTTCGTCCATCACTTACATCACTGCGTTCACCTAGCACTGCATCATCACTTACAGGTTCTAAATTAACACCAAATAATCTTCCCGCATAATGTTTTAACCACATCTTCTAGCAAACAATCAATAAATGGTACATGAGGATGATATACATCAAAGGCATTTAATAAGATCATATCTGCGCCAAAAGCACAAGCTAATTCAGGATCAGATACTCCATCCAATAACGTATGGCCGCCAAATAGAGATAATTCTTGAACGCTTACCCTTCCCTCAGATCCTAAAATAGCGTCCAATTTTTCTTGTTTGTTCATAGTTAACAAATCACTTGCACTACAATCAATTAAACGTTTCATGAGTGAACTACCAACAAACTAAAGATTTGTTGGCTTCGTATAGATAGTTAATACTAT
>CALCFG010000024.1 GCA_937900565.1 uncultured Erysipelotrichaceae bacterium | reverse complement strand
TAGACGGTATTGGCCGTTATAAAAAGGCATTGGATAATGCGATAAGATAACTTTGCGATTATTATCCGACAATTCTTCATAAGGCTTCACCCAGGCAAAATATTTTGAGGTATCAAACGTTTTGTCCTTTAAGTAACGATCATGGTTTCCTGTAATTAAAAACTTTTTACCATTTAATTGTTCTAGGATTAATTCTGTTTCATGTGCACCAGCCCATGAAAAATCACCAAGAATAACAACTTCATCATTTTTCCTAACGACATTATTCCATTGTTGGATCATGAATGCATTCATTTCTTCGACACTATTAAAACCGCGTTTATCCATATAAAGATTTAACGCAGCATGATAAAAATGACAGTCAGCTATATAAAAACGCATACCATTATTTTACAATAAACGCTGACTGCTTTCGCACTTTTTTAACAAAAAGTGGAGGTTCTATTCGGCTATAAAGTATTACTACCTCACTACTGCACTTACAAAACGGCTTATCGATATATCAAACTTTATAGTTTTTAGAACAATTCGGATAACTATATAAACTTATCCTTATATCTAAGCACTAATGTGCTATTTAACAATCGAGGGTTGAGTCTAAACCCTTTTGAAATATTTAAATTCCCATACAAAATTGAAACTCATGACCTAGTTGTTTGTCTATTTTCCAATTTTCGATTAATTCATTATGCTTTTTACAAAACTATCAAATTCTCTAATTATAGTTTCAATATCATATTTATAAGTATCTTTAATTTTTTAACATATTTTAAGTTTAATGCAGAATGCGAATCTCGTTGCATGTTAACGCTGTCAATTAAAACAAAACGGTCTTTTAAATTAATATCCATTAATTCACCAGTTTCATGATTAAATTTTGTAGCGGATGTTTTAAAACAATTAACTTTATTAATCTTTTTATCAATATAACTAGGTTTCATATTAATGATATCAATCAACATTGATGGTGCGCGATTAGCAATAGTTTTATCATAACGCTTTTTTTTTTTTTTTTGTATTTGACTGTCTCTTCAGACTTTTCCGTTTGCCTTGCTTTTTTAGCTAATGCTGGCCATTACATATCTTCTGCAATGATATCAGTTCCTGATTTTAAAAATTCGTTAGCTAATATCGTATGTGATTGTTTAGTTGGTTAGAACGTTTTTGATACAATGTTTTAATTTTGTTATCAGTTTTAATCATTTCTTTAGAAAAATACCAATATTTGCGACCTTTTTTAACAGTTCCATCATCGTTGAAGTTATTTGGATTGTTTATTTTATTTTGACGATCCCAATGTCTTTGAAGAAGTTTAATATCATTTTCAATAGATGCTTCACTTTTAGCTGATACTATCATCATACGTTAATTATCAGATATTACAGCAATTGTAGATGTTCCAATATTAATGCGCCAGTTTTATTATTAGTTATAGGTTATTTGTTGGATTTTGTGGATACATCTACTGTATTAGGTTTACGTAACAAAGCTTTATTTGAATTAATGTATTCAACAGGGATGCGTTTAATTGAGATAGATAATATGAAAATAAATAATATCAATTTTAATGATCAAAGTATAGTTTTTGTTGGAAAAGGAAATAAAGAAAGAATTCTCTTTTTTAACGATTCTAACAAAATGGCTTTAGAAGATTATTTACAAGTTAGATCTTCATGGGCTATGAATATTGACTCATAATGGTTAAATAACAATGGAAATATATTTAGTAGGTGTGGCATTGAAAAAATACTTAACGATTATTGTAAAAAATCGGTTTTAATAAAAAAGTGCATCCGCAGCTACTAAGACATTGCTTTGCCTCACATATGTTAGATGCAGCTGCTGATATTAAAACCATTCAATGTTTTTTAGGTCATTCTAATTTGGAATCAATACAAATTTATACGCATGTTTCAATTCAAACTATGCAAAGATGTTTTGAAAACAACCACCTGAGTAGGAAAGAAGAATCGAAATGAGATTATCATTAATAAATACTATTGAATTGGTTCGTCAAGATTTAGCAAGTGTTCAAATGAAAAGTTATGCTTCCGTAAGGAGCTATATGAATCAATTGAACACTTTTAAAAATTATCTGAATGATATGGGTATTCAATTTGTCAGTGTTGTAAGCAAGCAAATCCTGGAAGATTATATTTATCAATTTTCACTTGAACATGAACCAGCGAGTACTAATCAAGCCATAGCAAGTTTAAAATCATATTACAGGTATCTAAATGAAAAGTTTGAAGTAAATGATATTACTTCAACTTTAAAAGTTAAAATCCACATAAAGAAAAATACTATTTTAATGAGCAACAGATCATAAAATTATTAACAATTAACAATTATGCTGATATTCATGAAGTTTTAGATGTAACTATTTTTGAAGTTATTTTTGGGTGTGGATTAAGAGTATCTGAATTATTATGTTTAACAATGAATGATTTGTTTTTAGATGAAAATATATAAAACTGACTGGTAAAGGTGATAAGCAACGTGTAATACCATTAAGTGATATTGCATTGGATCGATTAGTTAGTTATTGATGAAATACGTCCTAAGATCAATATCAACCATTCTGCTCAATTATTCATCAATATGCAAGGAAAACCAATTAGTAGGGATATTTATCATTAAGACTTAAAAATAGGCTGTCTGAGTTGCATATTGTTAATTCCAATGAG
>CALCFG010000023.1 GCA_937900565.1 uncultured Erysipelotrichaceae bacterium | reverse complement strand
CGTCAGTGGTTAAATTAGCGAGTAAACTATTAATAAGTGAGGTAAGGTGATGAAGCGTAATTTTAAATTAGTTGTTGCTGATATTGATGGTACTTTAGTCAATGAAGCAAGAAAGTGTACGCCATTGACTCAGTATGTATTAACACGTTTGCATGATATGGGGACAATGTTTGGATTAGCGAGTGGTAGACCTGCGGATGAATTGGATTATTTACATGCAAAATGGGGAATCGCGCATCCTTTTGCGTTAAATATTGGTATGAATGGTGGCCAGGTTAGTGATCATCTATTAAATTCGTTTGAATCATTCTATTTACTTAGTGAGAAAAAAATCGAAGAAATTATCGAATCGATGGCTATTTTTGATTATGCGCGTCCGTGCATGTATCTTGGTAATCGGGTAGCATCGGATCAATACAATGAACGATTAGCAGGTACGGGTAAACGTGCGGGTAAGGAATTATTAATTGTTAAAGATAAAAAAGAGTTTTGGGCTAAGCCGAATAATAAAGTAATGTTTCGTATACCGAGTGAAAAAAGTGATGAGCTGATGGCGTATATTAATTCGCATCCGATTGCTAATTCGGTGGCTTTTAAAACTCAACCCACAATGATTGAATTCACGGATCCTAATGTCAGTAAGGCAATAGCGTTAGAAAACTTCTGTAAAACACATGGTATTAAGAAAGAAGAAGTCATTGCTTTTGGGGATACAAGTAATGATAATGCCATGCTTAAATGGGCAGGGCTTGGTGTTTGTTTACGAAATGGCAGTGACGATACAAAGAAAATTACCGATGTTATTACAGATTTGAGCAATGATGAGGATGGATTTGCTCATTTTATGTTGGAATATGTATTAAAAAATAGGTAAGTAATTAAAAACACTTTTAACTTGGTATGTAACCAATTTAAAAGTGTTTTTACAATTATTCATTGTCGGGTTTAACTTGATGATTAATAAAGTGTTTGCGGCACAATGACACGTAACTTTCATTAGCACCCAACATAATTTGTTCGCCTTCAGTAATCATTTTGCCATCCACAACACGTGCATTAAAGTGGGCTTTTTGACCGCACCAGCATACTGTTGGAATTTCATGGATATAGTCTGCCAATTCTAATAAACGTTTACTGCCTTCAAATAAATGGGAAGTAAAGTCAGTTTTTAATCCATAACAAAGCACAGGAATTTGAAAGTCATCGACAATATGGGCACAAAATTCAACTTGTTCAGTTGTTAAGAATTGGCATTCATCGACAATAACAACATCGTATTGTTGCACTTGTTGTTGACTATAAGTTTGAAATGTTTCAAATAAAATACATTCTGCCGCGATACCAATTCTACTTTTAACGACCAATTCGCCATCGCGAGAATCGATGGACGGTTTTAATAATAATGGTTTCTTTCCTTTTTCCAAATAGTTATAACGTGTCATTAATGCAGTGGCTGTTTTGCTCGAACCCATTGCGCCATGATAAAAATATAGTTTTGCCATACTGTCCCCTTAATCAATAATTTGATATTTCTTTAATGCATTGTAGATGCCATCTTTATCCACAGCATCCGTTACATCAAATGCAACTTTCTTTAACTCATCCACGGCATTCCCCATGGCAATGCCATACGGTAATGTTTGGAAGATTTCCATGTCGTTGTAATGGTCACCAAAGACAATATAATTGTCAGGGTGTGTACCTAAGGTATCAAATAAATCCAGCGCGCCTACACCTTTATTTATGCCAATAGGTACAATATCATAGCCTTCGACACCGGCAGGAATGTATTGCAAATTGGTTACTTTTTTAAGTTGTGAGATTATTTCAGGATTGCAATAGATCATTGCAGTTAATGGAAGATTATCAGAAAAGTGGCGATCGGTAATACCAAATTTATAAACATCGGTATCAATGGTTTTATTAAATTCAGGATTAATCCATGGAATGGCTTGCCAATTGTTATATAAATACATGCCATCATCAAATTTAAACAATAAAGCTAAGTTATGTTGATTACTGATAGAAATCAATTGATTGACATCATTTAAACGCATTGGATGAAATGTAAGTTGGTGATTGGTTTTAAAGTCATAAACTAACGCGCCACAGCAAGAAATAACATAATCTGGTTTTAACGCATCCAATTGATAACCCAATGCAAAATGGTTACGACCTGTGGCAATAATAACATCAATGCCTTTGCGATGTAATTGATCAATGGCATTGATTGTTGAATCACTAATACGATTATTGGCTGGATCCATTAAGGTTCCATCCACATCAAAAATAACACCTTTAATATTTTTCATGGAGCTATTTTATCAAATTTAAGTCAATTAAGCCGTACAATAATTAGCAATTAAGCATTTTGTGATAACGAAAGCTAATTTTCATAAAGATAAAAAAGTTAGTATAATGAATAAGTATGGATAAAAAATTAGTAAATAACTACTTATACAATGTGTTATACCAAATATTTGTCTTGGTAACGCCTTTAATTACAGTGCCTTATGTTACACGAACGCTCGGAGCAACCGTTGCCGGAATCAATGATTGGACAGCTGGGAATGTGCAATGGTTTGTTTTATTGGGACAATTGGGTGTTTCGATTTATGGAAATAAAACAATTGCTCAACATCGCGATGATAAACAACAACGGTCGCGTATTTTCTGGGAAATATTTGTCATGCAATTGATTTCCATGGGGTTATCGTTTGCTTTCTATTTGTGCTATGTTTTTTTTGGGTATGAAATCCAATACAGAACTTATGCGCTTATTCAAGCAATTTCGCTAATTTCAGTGAGCTTAGATATTACTTGGTTATTTTATGGCATGGAAGATTTTAAGAAAGCATCATTACGTAATGTAATTATTAAATTACTTTCCATTTTATGTATTTTTACTTTTATTAAAAAACCGGAAGATTTAAGTTTATTTATATTCATTAATGCCATTTCTGGGGTTATTGGCCAATGCTGGATGTGGATGCAAGTGAAAGAATACATCCAATTTATACCCATTCATCTAAAAGGTGTATTATCGCATTTTAAGCCGAATATCCTATTATTTATCCCGCAAATTGCCACAAGTATTTATACAATGTTGGATGTATCGATGTTAGGTTACTTGTACCCGGATACTGCCCATGTATCTTTTTATCAACAAGCTCAACGGTTTATTAAGATGTTTCTTTTCTTCATTACATCGATTGGTACGGTTATGTTACCGCGAGTCGCGAATTTGCATCAAAAAGGGCAAACAAATGCCATATTTGATTATATAAAGGTGACAATGCATATGGCTATTTATTTAGCATTACCTATGATTGCGGGAATTTGCAGTATGATTGGAAGTTTTGTTGCATGGTTTTTTGATGCGGAATATGCATTGGTTACGCCACTTATACAATTAACATCGCCAATTATTTTCTTTATTTCGTTGTCGAATGTTTATGGAACACAATATTTACTACCGATAGGTAAAACAACTATTTATACACGTTCTGTTGTTTCTGGTGCTATCTGTAATGCTATTCTAAATGCAATACTAATGCCAAAACTTGGGGCTTTTGGTGCGGTTGCAGCCAGTGTGTTTGCTGAATTTGTTGTGACATTTATTCAATGGATTTATATACGTAAAAATACGCAGATTCGTATCCAAGGTCAATGGATACTTAAGTATGGCAGTATTTCTTTATTAATGGGTGTTATTGTTTATGCATTATCAAGTGCGTTGCCAAATAATTTTGGATTTAATCTATTAAGTATTGGAATCGGTGGCTGTGTTTATTTTGGAATACTAATATTAATAAAAGATGATTTTACGATGACGTTATTAACGAAGATGAAAGGAATGGTGAAGCGTGGATAAATTATGTGTGGTTGTGCCGATTTATAATGTGGCAAACTATTTACCCAATTCTATTCGTTCATTAAAAGAACAAACATTGAAGGATTTTAAAGTAATTATAGTTAATGATGGTTCTACTGATAATTCCAAAGAAGTTGCAATGGAATTAATTTGCGATGATGCTCGGTTTGAATTAGTGAATAAACCCAATGGTGGATTAAGCGATGCGAGAAATTATGGCATGCGTTTTGCCAACAGTGAGTATATTTATTTTTTTGACAGTGATGATACATTGCAACCCGATTGTTTAAAGCGTTGTGTGGAGGCAATGGATAAAAATAACAGTGATATGGTTATCTTTGATTATTACCAATATTGGCAATCCAAGAATTATAAGGAAGTTATTGAAAATAAGTACAGTGAAGGTATTGTAACCAATTTAAATCAAGATCCTACGTTAATGGTTAATATAGCCAATGCAGCATGGAATAAAATGTATCGGTTATCTTTATTTAAAGACAATCACATTGAATACCCAAAAGGGCATATTTATGAGGACTTAGGGACAACTTATCGTTTGTTATTGCATGCCAATAATGTGTGTTTTGTAAGAAAACCCTTATATAATTATATTGTTGATCGCGTTGGCAATATTACCTCTACGATTAATTTAACAAAATGTCGGGATGTATTAATAATGTGTGCATTAAATAGTGATTATTATAAAAAGCAAGGTGCTTTTGAAAAATATTATGAACAATTAAAATATTTAAGTGGGATTAATATTATTGAAACATTACGTAAATTAATTGATGTTCCTTATTGTGATCATGTATTGGCGTTTATTGATGATTGTTTTGATTATCTTCAAGATAATTATTTGGAATACCCACGTTGTATTTATAATGTTAAACAGCGTAAAAATGATTGGATTTATACGAACCGGTACGTCTTGAAATTTTACTTAATGATTCGAAGTAAATTAAGGAGAAGTGAATGAAACAAATCAGTGTAATTGTGCCGATTTATAATGTGGAAGCATATGTTAGGGATTGCTTCGAATCATTATTGCAACAAGACTTTGATAGTTATCAAGTGGTTGCAGTAAATGATGGTTCACCCGCTAATGAGCAAGTGATTATTGATGAATATGTGGCAAAATACCCTGATATTTTTAAGGGAATTAAAAAAGAAAATGGTGGATATGGTTCTGTATTGCAATTGGCAATCGAACAAATTGATACTCCATATTTCATTGTTTGTGATCCCGATGATACATTGCAACCCAATGCATTAACTACCCTATATCAATTGATTAAGGCGCATAATGCAGACATTGCAGTAGGATGTAAAAGTTATATTTATCATAACAGCGATAAGAAAGATTATCATTCTGTTGTCAATGAGACTTATTTTAAATTGGATGACTTATTCATTGGTAGCGCCAATAATGAAACAATTGAACCATTTTATTTTATGGACCCAAGTCCACATGCGAAGCTTTATAAAACGCAAAATGCCTTAGGGTGTCAGTTTCCAACAAAGATTGCCTATACGGATAATCTACTTTATTTTTATAACTTAGCTAAAGCTAATAAAGTAGTTTATACAAGCGAATCATTGGCGAATTACTTGGTGGATCGTCCGAATAATAGTATGTCGGATATGAAACCACGCGCAATTGAAGCGAATATGAAAGTAATTGAAAGTATTATTAGCAATTGTGAAAATAAGAAAGTAATGAATGATTTATTGGCCTATCGCTTATTTGAAAGCTTTAAATGGGTCATTTCATTGGAAAATAAAACAACGCAAAGTTTAAGTGAAAAGAAGGCGCAAGCTAAAGAATTTGCTTTTATGTTGAATTTATTTAAGCGTTATCCTTCCCTTTTAACTTATTATAAAAAATACAATAAGAGTGGCTTTATGGAACGTTACCGTGATCGAAAAATTTTAAAAGGTAACATTAAAGCATTTACTACGTATATTGATAAAACTATTCATTAAATTATGTGTGAATTAACAATTATTATGCCAGTTTACAATGTTAAAAATTATATTGAACAATGCATTGATTCACTAAAGAATCAAACATTGTCCAACTTTTTGTGTTACATTGTCGATGATGGATGTAAAGATGAAAGCATTGAAATTGCGCAAAAATTGATTGATGATGACCCTCGATTCACTATTTTGCATAAAGTAAATGGTGGATTGAGCGATGCACGTAACTATGCCATTGATTTTGTCAGCACGCCATATATTGCATTTATAGATAGTGATGATTATTTACCCGATAACTATTACGAACAAATGATGGGTAAAATTCATCAAGGATGTGATGTTGTGGTTAGTGATGTGTATTATTTTTATGATAACAGTGCTAAAAACTTTCGCATGAAAGGTTTAAGTGATTGGGGAGATAAAGATAATAATCATAAGGGGATATTATCTCCAATGTTTGCTTGGAATAAAATATATAAGACATCTTTCTTTAAAGATTATCATCTTAGCTATCCCAAAGGATTATGGTATGAAGATATTCCCGTTACGACATTAATCTTTGCATTAGCTAATAAAATTGGGTATTGTGATCAAGTGGCCGTAAACTATCGGCAAAGGGAAGGCTCAATCATGAGTGAAACAAAAAGTTCACGTTTAGGAGAAATCTTTACTATATTAGAAATGGTACGGAATAATTTTGATCGTTATGGTTTAACTAAGAATTATCATGATGAATTGGAGTATTTACATATTGAACATTTGCGTTTGTATGGAATGTTTCGCTTTTTACGCAGTAATGAAAGTGAAAAATGGGTAAAACTTTCCGATACAACATTGCAATCTTGCTTTCCAAAGTATAAACTAAATCCCTACCTAAAATATTTACCGATGAAATATCGATTATTCATCCGTTATACCCATTTGCTTAAAGGAGTTATTCGTTAATGCGAACTAAATATACAGTTTATAACTTTCTTGTATCGTTAATTACGTCTGTTGTTTTGCCGCTAATTGGCATGTTAAAAATACGGATGTTTATTGATTGCTATGGGCAAGGAATTAATGGATTACAATTGACAATTGTAAATGTTATTACTTTTTTAAACATTTGTGAAATTGCCTATTCATTAGCTTTTCGTCAGTTATTATTTGAACCATTAGCAAATCATGACCGCGAGAAAGTGTTAAAGATTTATTATGGAGCACGGAAGTTTTTTAAGTTAACCGGAGCAATATTGTTAACATTAGGCTTTATCGGGGCTTTCATATTTCCATTATTTTCTGCTTCACCATTATCGTATGGTGAAACGGTCTACACTTTTATTGTATTAATGCTACCTTATGGTCTTTCTTATTTCTTGATGGGTCCAAATTTTGTTATTATAGCGGATCAAAAAGAATACAAGATTAACATTTGGATTCAAACCATTGCCATTTTACGAATGATATTTATGATTCTTGTAATTAGGGCTGGATGGAGTTATCAATGGGTATTTTTTATTGAAGGTGCGCAAGTATTGCTTGCCAATACAGTAGCGTATTTTATTGCGTTAAAAGAATATCCATGGTTAAAACATAAAGTGGATAGTGATGATCGTAGCTTTATTCATAATGCTAAATATACCGTTATTCAACGGTTAAGCAACTTGGCGACTACCAATACCGATAATATTGTTATTGCTGCTGTTATGGGGTATGATGCTGTATCTGTATTTGGAAATTATTCGTATTTAACGGGAGCAGTAAGTAAAATCATCCAGTCCGCAATAACCTCACCAATCAATAGCTTTGGTAATTTATTTAATGATAAGAAAAGTGATAGTTATGCGGTGTTTACGGAATACTTTAATTTCGCAGTATTGATTGCTTCCATTATTAGTATTTGTGTGTTTGTGGCAATGCCACAGTTTGTTTACTTATGGTTAAAGCGACCTGATGAATACATTGTATCTTTACCGATAGCATTACTTTTTGCTTTGAATTTATTTTATATGACAATGCGTGAAACAGTAATTATTACACGGGATAGCAATGGATTATTTGTGGATGCAAAAAATAATGCATATTGGCAAGCTATTGTGAAAGTTGTGTTAACGATTGCTTTAATTATTCCGTATGGTTTTGTTGGAGTATTGTTATCGACATTTATTACAAATTGGGTAGTGGACTTCTTATATAATCCAGTGCTTGTTTATAAAAAAGTGTTTCATTCTCACCCATTACGCTTTTATAAAATGTTGGGAATAAGAATGGTGATTGCTTGCATTGTGGCAGTGATTGCGTATATGGGTTGGTCTGGCGTGGAAGTTTATGCACAAAGTGGATACGTTCCATTCTTTATTTGTTGTATTGGCTTAGGAAGTTTCGTGTTGATTTCAACTGTTGTTACCTATGCAATATTTTTCAAAAGCTTTCGTAATCTATTTGTCAGAATGTATAATTTATTTATTCGTAAAATTTAATTTTAAACAACACGAAAAAAATCGTGTTGTTTTAGTATAGGGAAGGGAGTTAGTGTATGAGTGCGAAAAATTTCTATTTTGTAATTGTAGGTTGTGGCTTGCTATATCAACTTATTTTAAATTACTTACAAGAAAAACAACGCAAATTGCCTTTACCAGTCCAAGTAGCGGATGTTTATTCAGTACAAAGGTATCAAACGTATTTGAATTATGTAGGGCAAAGTAAGCGATTAAGTTTTATTAAATTGGCAATTAATTTATTATTTGAATTAATCTTTGTGTATTCTTCGTTTTATCCATGGGCATTAAGTGTAAATCGTAATGTCTATGTTAATACAATATTAATTGTATCAATTATTGCTCTCGTGAGTTATCCACTGGATTACGCTTTTGATTATTGGCAAACTTTTAAAATTGATGAATCATTTGGAAAGAATAAACATACACTGGCATCATTTACTAAAGATTTTCTTTTAATGAGTATTCCATCATTTTTGCTTGAATTAGCATTATATTTAGGGTTGGTTTTTGTATTTGAAAATTTAGCGTCTTGGACCAATAATTTCCAATTGGATATTACGTTAGTATTACTTATTGTTGGTATTATTGGTGTGCTTCTTTTTGCTTTATATTGCGTTATTGGTATGATTTCACTATTTTTGTTAAAAAAACAATATCATTTTACACCGCTAGCCGAAGGTGAATTGCGCGATAAGATTGTTAGCTTGATGCAAGGGTGTAAGAAGAAAGTTAAATCGATTAATGTCTATGATGAATCAAGTAAAAGCACGAGTAAGAATGCATTCTTACTTAAATTTTTAAATCATCGTGAGTTTGGAATTGCTGATAATTTTTTAGATGGCAATAGCGAAGATGAATTATTGGCGGTACTAAGTCATGAAATTGGGCATTTAAAACATAAAAAGAATATTTACAATTACTTACAAAAACTATTTATTTTATGCCCAATTATTCTATTTATTTATGCCCTATTTCATGTTGAAATCATCTTTGCGATTAATCAATGGATATTGGATTCATTCCAATTAACAAGTATGAGTTATCCGGTTGTTTTTATGATTTATTTAACTCTATTTAAACCATTTATGGCTTTATTTAATATTTTTAACATAAATGTTACGCGTCGTGAAGAATATGAAGCGGATCGCAACGCGGTTGCTAATGGGTATGGCGAAGCGTTGATTGCGACTTTTAAACAATTAAGTAGTGATGAACTCATTAATGTTAATCCTCATCCACTTGTGGAATGGTTAGAATATGATCATCCTGGAATGTATCAACGAATTGTTGCAATAGAAAAAGCAGTTAAATAATTTCCTAACTAACTGATAAATTATTAACGAGATAGATTTGTTGTAAGTGTTACAATAAGTATGTTAAGTACTAACATAGAAAGCTAACTATATAAAAGTCAATAGAAATTGATGAAATAGTTTGAAAATAAA
>CALCFG010000022.1 GCA_937900565.1 uncultured Erysipelotrichaceae bacterium | reverse complement strand
CAGTTGCTCTACCAACTGAGCTAACCGGACAGCATTAATATTCTACAAAACCTTGCTTTATTTTTCAATAACTTTTTGTTAAAGTATCTTCTAGCAAGCTTGCTTTTGGGAGGTCGCTATGAATACTGTCGTATTAATTATTACTGTTGTTATTATTGTTGGATTAAACATGTGGGTTACAAATCGTAGCCGTCGCTATATGAATCAATTGATCGAACAGCAAACAAGCAATCCACAGGTTGCCTTAACCCAATTAAATAAATGGTACAACAAATTGCTGATTCCTTATTATCAACGCTCCGCTATGCAAATGAATTGTTATTCTGCGTTAAATGAAGATGATAAATTGGAACAATTATTTGATTCCTTTAATAAAAAAGTACAATCCAAACGTACACTAGTTACCGTTAGGGATAAAGCGATGGTTTACCAAAAAGAAATTAGTCATTACATCCACCATAAAAATAGCGATAAAGCAAAAGCAGTTAATCATTGCATGCAAGCATTGCAAAGCAATGATGAATTCACCAATTCCTTAATTAATGAATCCAACGATTGCATTCAAATCTATTTAGATCATAACTTTGCTTATTTAGATAAAGGGAAACAAATTGTAACTAACCATGACAATTCGGTATTTAAAGGAATATGGCATTACCGCTTAGCTTACTTATATTGGATTAAAAATGCTTCGAAGGAAGTCAATCACCATTTAAATCTAGCGAAATCTTTACTTAAAGAAAGTGAAGTCTATCCTTTGGTTGAAAAAGTAGCAAAAAATTATACTTTATTTGATACTACAATACTTTAAACAATCGCATTGACCAGTTATTACAACTGGTCAATTTTATCGTATTACCAAGTCCATTTACGGTTCTTTCACCTTTAAGATATAAAAATAGATAATGAATAAATGTAACCATTAAAACCCACAAGTAAATGAAATTGTTCTACTTGTGGGTTAATTTATTTTATGCTTAATTGATATTCACTATGTTGGGTATATGGGTGAGCTGAGTCATAATAGCGAGTAAGTGACGCATCAATATTCATGCCATTGGGTGCATCTTGGCATTCCAACGCAACATGACTGAGCATATCGCATGGCATATCATTATCCATAATCATGGATGAATCAAAATAATTGGCAGTATATACTACCAGCGAAGGTGCATTGGTAGTAATGGTTAATGTTTTAGTATTGCTACGCAATGTTATATTTGGTTCATCCAATAAAAACGGGCAATCAAATCCTTTCGTTACTTCAAATTCATTTGGATTTAAATCAAAATGTTGCCCAATGGTAAGCGCATTTTTAAAATCAAAGGCACTGTCTGGTTCTATCATTTCAATTGTTTCTGGAACTCCACTTGTAGCAATTGGGCAACGTTTACTGGAAGGAATGTGTAAAACATGATTACGGATACCTTCACTCGCATTTTGATCTAAATTAAAATAAAAGTGAGTTGTCATGTTAAGTGGCTGACGATATTGTGGTGTTGCACAATAGTCAATGATTAATTTATTTCCTTGCAATGTATAGATAATCTTATAATTAACACTACCTGGATAACCATCGCCTTGATGATTAGCATTTAGTATTAATTCAGCGTGACAACGATCAATTACATTTACGTTAAAATATTGTTTACTAACGCCACTTTTACCACCATGCAAATGATGTCCACCTTCGTGACTTAAGCTAAATCCATCACATTTACCTTCTTTAATTCGTCCAGCATACGGACCTACCAACGCATTGAGGTAAGGACCGGGAATATTGAGATAATCATTGCGATTTTTAAAGTTTGCAATGCAATTTTTACCATCTTCTTTTAATCCAAAGTAAGTAAATGACCCACCAAAATCTAAAAATTTTACCAATAATTGATCATTTTCTAAAATATATTCTTTCATTATAATTTCCAGCTTTCTTTGTAACTATTTTATCAATTTTATTAGTGATTTTCATTATAAATTGATTGAGCAGTAATCCGACAAAAACGTTACTGTATCTGGTATCGATAATGTACCAACACGGTTGGTACATGCGCAATCGCAGATATTAAAGTATTTACTCGTATTGCTGGTCCAAATGCAACTGCTAACAATTAATAATTGGTAAATATATTTTTCCCTTGTGAAAAAGGCACAGTGTGCCTTTTTCTTTTTTCACACATAATAATATATTTTGAAAGCCCTTAATCAGTTAAAATAATAGTTAGGTATCAAACATTTATGTATGTAGTTTGCATAGTTGTATGATTTAACCAAACGTGAAAGGAATTAACAAATGACAAAAGGATTTCCAAATGATTTTTTATGGGGTGCCAGCAGTTCTGCAGCACAAGTTGAAGGTGGATTTAATGTCGATGGCAAAGGATTAACCACTTGGGATTACGAAAAAAAACATATTAACCCAGGTACATGTTCTTTTAAATATGCATCAGATTTTTACCATCATTACAAAGAAGATATTGCTTTAATGGCAGAAATGGGTTTTAAAGTATTTCGAATGAGCATTTCATGGGCACGAATCTTACCACAAGGCGAAGGTGAAGTGAACCCAAAAGGAATTCAATTTTACAAAGATGTATTCAATGAATTGCATAAACATAACATTGAACCATTAGTAACGATTTATCACTTTGATTTACCCGCTGCATTGGAAGAAAAATACAATGGTTGGCATTCGCGCAAAGTAGCGGATGCATACGTCAACTATTGTAAAATTTTATTTGAAAACTATAAGGATGATGTGCATTATTGGTTAACCAATAATGAATACAATGTCATGATTTATTATGGTGCCATTGACATGTTAACTGGTAAAGCCAATGATTTAAATGCTTTATATAATACAGGTCATACACAACTTGTTGCCATGGCAAAAGCAATGGATTTATGCCATAAGATGTGTCCAAACGCTAAAATTGGTCCTGCCCCTAACTTAGCTGCATGCTATCCAGCATCTAGTAATCCATTGGATACAATCGCCGCCATGAACATGGAAGATTTACGTAATAACATGTGGGTAGATCCATTAGTATTTGGCACTTACCCAGGAAGTATTCAACACTATTTTAATTTAAATAACATTAAATTGGATTGGCAAGACGGTGATAAAGAAGCTTTATTAAATGCTAAACCTGACTTCATTGGATTTAATTGCTATGGCAATGAAACAATCGAATACTTACCATATTATGAAATGGATTGGTCAACATTGGTTGGTGGAGATAACCGCGATATGTCGTATTTAACCAAATTAACTGAAAAACCAGGTGTTGGTAAAGCGGTTGGCAATGAGTATTTTGTCAAAGGTAAAGATAATCATAAATTTGATCCTTGGTGCATTCGTGTTACAGCACGCAAACTAAGCGATCGTTACCATTTCTCATTAATCATTACCGAAAATGGTTATGGCCGCCCAGATACATTAACAGCGGATGGAACAATTCATGATGATTACCGTATTGAACATTTACGTGGTATGATCGAAGAAATGAGAAAAGGTATTGAGGAAGGTGCTTTATTATTTGGCTATTGCCCTTGGAGTGCCATGGATCTTGTCTCCACACGTGAAGGAATCACAAAACGTTACGGTTTCATTTATGTTGATCGAGATGAAGATGATGAAAAAGCCAAAACTTCCGAAATGAAACGATATCGTAAAGATAGTTTCTATTGGTATAAAAAAGTCATTGCTTCCAATGGAGAAGATTTATCCGATTAATCTACATAAAAACAGTGATTAAAACATCACTGTTTTTTATTGATTAAAAAATCTTAAGGTAATGGCTTTTCACTGGCTAAATATAAGTCATACCACTCTTGACGAGTCAATTTAACTTCCACCGCCTTTGCCATTTCTTCCAAGTGAACCAATGATGTCGTACCAACAATTGGTTGCATATGCGCTGGATGGCGAAGTAACCAAGCAATGGCAATGGCTGATTTAGTCACATTATACTTCTGTGCCAATGCTTCCATTACTTCATTTAGTTTTGCATAATCCGGATGATCAACAAAACTACCTTGGGCCCATGAAGCTTGCAATGGTGACCATGGTTGAATCAAAATATCGTGCAAACGACAATAATCCAAAATGCCACCATCTTTATTCTGCGCCCATGCTTCCTTCATATTCATATTAATTCCCGAATCAATCATGACTGAATGCACAATGGATAATTGCAATTGATTGATTATTAGTGGATACTTACAATACTTTTGAAGTAATTCCATTTGATATGGTGTATGGTTTGATACACCAAAATATTTTACCTTACCCGCTTGATATAATTCATCAAACGCTTGCGCTACTTCAAGTGGATCCATTAATGCATCCGGTCGATGCAACAACAAGATATCCACATAATCCGTGTGCAATCGTTGTAATGATTCATTGACTGAATCAATTATATGTTTTTTGGAAAAGTCATAGCGTTTTTCAGGAACAATACCACATTTTGTTTGAATGATCATCTGCTCTCTTAAACCAGGATTGCGTTGCAATACCTCACCAAATAATCGTTCACTTTCCCCTTTACCGTAAATATCTGCATGATCAAAAAAATTAATGCCCAATGCCATAGCCTTTTTAATCAACGCTTCCACTTCAATACTACATTTACTTGCTAAACGCATGCACCCTAGTGCAATATGCGACACCCTTAAGTTAGTATTTGCTAAATAATAATACTCCATTGAATTATGCCCTTTCTGCTTAACAAAATTATAGCAAAGCTATATTAAAGAACAAACTCGACTTATTTTCGTTATTCCAAGATCATCATCATCTAAATATATAAAAATAAAAAGAAGATGCCAGTTAGACACCTTCTGGATAAGATATTTCTATAAAGTAATACTTATATGATTAAGCTCTGTTTTTCATATGAGGGAACAATAGTACTTCACGGATGGATTCACAATTAGTTAAAAGCATTACTAAACGGTCAATCCCCATTCCAATACCACCGGTTGGTGGTAAACCATATTCCAATGCTTCCACATAATCGACATCCATTTCACTGGCTTCATCATCACCCAATGCTTTTAATTTTAATTGGTTTTCAAAACGTTGACGTTGATCAATTGGATCATTTAATTCAGAGAATGCATTGGCATATTCTGTTTTATTAATAAATAATTCAAAGCGTTCTGTAAAACGTGGATCTTCGCTTTTCTTAGCTAATGGTGAAACTTCAATTGGGTGACCATAAACAAATGTCGGCTGAATTAATTGATCTTCACAATAGTGTTCAAAGAACAAATTAATAATATGACCTACGGTATGTTCATGGGCAGTTACTTCAATATGGTGCTCATTCGCTAAAGCCAATGCTTCATCCACACTCATTTCTTTCCAGAAATCAACACCACAAACTTCTTTGATCATATCTACCATATGGACACGTTTGAATTCTGCTTTTATGTTGATTTGTTGACCACAATATTCTATCGTATCTGGTAAATTTAATGCATTAACTGCCGCATTGATCATTCCTTGTGCTAAATCCATCATGCCAAACATATCAGAATAAGCAATATAAGCTTCAACCGTTGTAAATTCAGGATTATGTTTTGGGTCCATTCCTTCATTTCTGAATAAACGTCCAAATTCATAAACACCTTCCATACCACCAACGATTAATCGTTTTAATGGTAATTCAGTGGCAATACGTAAATAGAAGTCACGATCCAAAGTATTATGATGTGTAATAAATGGACGCGCTGCCGCACCACCTAAAATCGGTTGCAAGACTGGTGTTTCAACTTCCACTAGTCCTAAATCATCCAAGTAATGTTGAATCGCACGAATAATTTTTGGACGTGCAAAGGCAACACGACGACTTTCTTCATTCATAATTAAGTCAACATAACGACGACGATATCTTTCTTCCACATCCACTAATCCATGGAATTTTTCTGGTAATGGACGCAATGCTTTTGTTAAATGAGTCATTACTTGACAACGAATGGAAAGCTCACCACTTTCTGTCTTCATTACAGTTCCTTCAATACCGACAATATCCCCAATATCACAGGCTTTAAATAATTCGTATGGTTCATCACCAACAACGCGTTTATTAACCATCACTTGGATTTGTCCATCTTTATCTTGCAAATGCATGAATCCTAATTTACCCATACGACGTTTCGTCATAATACGACCAGCAATTTTAACCACAACATTTTTTTCTTCAAGTTCTTCACGACTTAAATCACCAAACTCATTGCGGATTTGACCCGATAAATGCGTTCTTTTATAAGCACTTCCAAATGGATCAATGCCTTTTTCCTTTAAAGCTTCCATCTTTTCACGACGAATTTTTTCTTGTTCACTTAATTTAACTTCCATAACATTCCTGGTATATTGTTGAAGACTCATA
>CALCFG010000021.1 GCA_937900565.1 uncultured Erysipelotrichaceae bacterium | reverse complement strand
ATGTGCTAATTTATAGTATGCTTATTTTAATGTCCAAAAAATCGGGTTCACTTCAAAAAGTGGGTATTTTTTAATTTTATTTAAGTGTAATAAACCCTAAATCTTTCTAATAGAGTAAGGAGGAAGATATTATATGCGAAATATACAAGTAGATCCCGCAGTGCTGGATGCAGTTGCTGCAAAAATTGAAAATGCAACCAATGATTACATTAAGCAATTTTCCCAATTATTTAATGAAGTCGATACGATGGCTTCAGGTTGGAATGGAAAGGATAACGTTGCTTTTAGCAATCAAATCCATGGATTTGAACCGGACTTCCGGTCACTTTCTCACCTGTGCATGGAGTATGCAAATTTTTTAAAAAATAGCGCCCGCTCGTATCGAGAGATGCAAGCAGAAATTGCCAATAGTGCTGCGCGATTAGGTCATTAGAAAGGAGTTTATTATGGATACAATTAAAATATCATTAGCACAAGTAAGTCAATGTGCTCAATCCATTCGCAATTTAAATGCGTTAATGTATGATTCTCTCACTTTAATGAAAACTCATATGAATTCATTAAATGGATCATGGATTTCTGACTCTGGGACAACGATTAGAAATCAATTTAATGTGTTTGCTAAACGATTTGAAAAACAAAAAGAAATCATTGATTCATATGCTAAATTTTTGGATTTAACCGTATCAAGTTACGATTCATTAGAAAGTAGCATTAATAACAATGCGCAAAATTTTACAGTATAGTTTAAGGCTAATTATTAGTCTTTGTTTAGGACTATCTTTAGTTGCATGTCAAAGTAAAGTAAAAGAAACATTCACATTGGGAGAGTGGATAGAGACAATGATGACTCAATTATCCATTGAATATACTGGTAATGAATTACCGTATTTTATAAACGTGGGAAAAGATTCTCCTTATTATCAAAGTGTCCAAAGCGCTGTTAATTGGGGTGTACTAACTACTGATGTACCATTTGATCCAGAGTTATCGTTAACCAAAGAATGGGTCGCAGCTACCCTGGTTAATTTAGCAGAATTAGAACCAGTACAAGCAAATTTTAATGATGCCAACAAGAGTCAATTTGCTCAACATGTTCAAACCAGCATTAACTTTGGTTTATTTAACTTAGATAAACGTGGATGTTTCAATCCAAAGGATATTATTGAAAAAGAAGAAGCCTTAAATTTATTGAATAAAACCATAACTTATCTGGATACTAAAGATAATCAAGAAGTCAGCGATATTCAATTTAAGGAAGATATACCTGTTAAAAGAATTACACCTTTACAAATGGATGAGGGTGAAAACAAAGCTATTGTTAAAGAAAGTGATGCACTTCAACCCAATGATATTGTACGGATAGAAAATGAAGAAGGAGAATCTTCTTTATATCAAGTAGATAGTGTTAATGAAACTCAATATCCTCAAAGTGAAGAAGTTGTACAAGAGATTACTTATGGACCAATAGATTATTTTGAAGTGGTAGAAGAAGGAGAAATCGTTTACGATGAAGAAATACCTTTTGATGATGCCATTATTGAGTTTGACGATGATCAATCCATTACCGCAGTTTCTAAGTCTAGTAATACACCTAAAACCCATCAAAAAACTTTTGGTGGGTTTACTGTTAAAACACGCTTTTCCACCAGTAATGTAACAGTAAATGTGCGTAAAAAACTCAGTGATGAAACAGTAGTCCAAGGTAATTTTAAGTTGTATAACTTTAAACCTATTGTTATATGGAAAACAAGTAATGGAAAAATCGAACATGCAAAATTTGAATTACGCTTTGATTCAGTTCAATCGGCTTCTTTAAAATATACCCCATATCAATTAATCAAAGCAGCAGATTTAAAAGATATGAATAAAGATAATTTTATTGAAAAACTTACTTCCAATTACAAAAAGGTAGGTTCTTTGGCAGAAACATTGATTCCTGTTTGTACTATTCAACTTCCATTACCCAATGCACCATCCATTACTATTGCCTTACAAATCTATTTACGCATTGGAGCCAATGGGAAAGTGGAATTTAAAATAGCAAATGATCATTCACTTGGCTTTGAAATAAAAAATAATAGCATGCGCCTTATTAGTGACCATGATCATGATGTGGATTTTACCATGAGTGGTAATGCCTATGCATCAGCTGGTGTAAAAGCGGCATTAAAGGCGTTTGAAATGTATTTAATGGATGTTGGCTGTGATGGAGGAGTAAGAGGTAATGCCAGTTTAATTGTGCATCTTTATGATGATAATTTAAATCATACTCAAACGAAATTGGAAGATATGAATGGGGATATTGCCAGTGAATTAAGCAGTCAAGTAGATGATGTTTTAACGTGCATCGATCTTAAAGCTTATTACACACTGACTATGATGATAAATAGTCGAAACACGATTTTAAATAAGCTAGGATTTCGCAAGCGGTTTGAATTATTAAATGCTAAAAATGCACCATTAATACCAGGACTTGTTATGCACTTAGAAGACGGAGTACAAGTAGATCACTGCACGCGTGGTAGCAAATTGATACATCGTGTTGACAAAGATCCATTGGTAAACTATGAAAAGATTACTTTAAAGAAATACTCTTATGTACTCGACAAAGGTAGCCAACTTCAATTAGAGATCAAAGGGATTCCCAATGATATTACGTTTTCGGATTTAAGATATACCAGTTCGGACACGACTGTTGCTAGGGTTAATGATAAGGGAATCATTACAGCAGTTAATGAAGGTGCATGTCACATAGTGATTAGTGATAAAGATAAGTTATATGAGACCACAATCAATATTGTCGTAAGGATGAGCGTATGATTATCTTAATAGATGAAAATAAAATTAAACAATACCCTTATTCAACATTCCAACAATTGGATGTTACATATGAAAAAGAAGATGGTAAATTTCATCTTTATTATGATAAAAACCATCAAACTTATGATTTAACTTTAGATTCAGTGTTTAAAGTCATTCAACAACAGCCCATTACTGATTTAACCAAATGGCTCATTGCTTATCACGAATCAATCATACAAATTTTGTTTATTGATCAATCCCATTATCATGATAATATTTATGGCTATCTACTCGATAACCAAGGATTAACTGTGGGTGAATCTAAGAGTAGTATTCGGTTTAAAAATGAAAGTTTCCATGATTATCAAATGCAATTAGATAAAGATAATCAATGGATTGTTTCCAATTGTTGTTATGACGATGTTGGTAATTATAAATCTATTCATTATCAAAATGGAGTGGGGTATTCATTATTGGGAATATCGCTTGTGTTTATTAATAATCAAGTATATATTCAAGAAAATGATTTATTAGATATTAAATTAAAGCCAATTGAAAATACTTTACTTGCTGCCACTCCATTAACGACGGTTCCTCGATTAACTTTTCATCACTTAAATAAAACATATCAACCCATAACATTAAAACAACAACTGCCCACATTACCTAATGTTATCATGCACATTAGCACACCATTATGGGTAACGATGGGGCCAATGTTAATTATGGGAATTGCAACATTACTATCCAGTTCCATCATGGCCTATCAACGCTATTATCAAGGTTATGATTTAATTGATTCATTACCTTCACTAATACTACCCGCAACATTAATTTTATCCACGTTACTGTTTCAACCTTTTATTCGTTATTTTGAAAAGAAACGCAATATAAAAGAACAGGCCAAACGCTTGGATCAATTTAATTACCAATTTGCTCAGCTCTGTGAAATGGGATATACCCATCTTGCTCAATTAAGTAATTATATTGAATCTTATTTTCCTACAAGCATGCATTGGATACAAACCTTTGATCATGCAAAAATCAATATTTATGATTATGATAGTAATCAAATTAGTATTAGTTTAGGAAAAAGTAATGTGAAGTCACAGTTTGAAATTGAAGGGGTCAATCAATTTGTCGAAGATCAACAAATTGCTAAAAGTCTAATCGATTATGCGAATCGTATAGAGTCATTGTATACGATGCTGCCATTTGTCATCGAAGCAAATAAACGTTATGCAGTATTGGATATTGAGGACAATTTATATAAAAATATCCTAATTCAATTAATATCTCGCTATAGTAGTGACCAGTTGCAACTGGTTTATATTGTGGATGCCAATTTTATT
>CALCFG010000020.1 GCA_937900565.1 uncultured Erysipelotrichaceae bacterium | reverse complement strand
ACGAAGGATTCTCCGCGCCGTCGTACATACATCATGCCAGATGGCACAACGGGAGCAACCAGTGGTATGGGTGCATTATTACCCAAAGGTGCTAAAAGTTGTGTTTTAGATGGTTACTACTACCCAAATCATAAAGGCACTGATTTCTATCATCACTATAAAGAAGATATCGCATTATTTGCAGAGATGGGATTTAAAATGTTTCGTATGTCCATCGCTTGGCCACGTATTTACCCACATGCTGATGACGAAAAACCAAACGAAGAAGGTTTAAAATTCTATCACGATGTATTCGATGAATTGCATAAATATAATATTGAACCATTAGTTACCATTTCACACTATGATGATCCATTAGCAATTGATGAAGAATTGGGTGGATGGCAAAATCGTAATACCATTGATTTATATGTTAAATATGCCACGACATTATTTAACGAATACAAAGATGACGTTAAATATTGGCTAACATTTAATGAAATTAATTGTGATGCAATGATTGTTCAATTTGTACCAAATTTACCTTTGGAAAAACAAAAATTAGCTTATATTACTTTGCATAACAAATTTGTTGCCAGCGCACGTGTGGTTAAATATGCCCATGATCACTTCCCTCAATTTAAAATTGGCTGTATGGTAGCTGGTGTATTTACTTATCCATTAACGTGCGATCCGAAAGATGTCATTGCCAATATGGAAAAAATGCAAGACTTTTTCTATTATTCAGGAGATGTACAAGCCAGAGGATATTATGGAAATTATGCGCAACGTACGTGGAAAAAGTATGATTTAGATCCATCGTATTTTGAACAAGATAAAGATGTCTTATTGGAAGGTAAAGTTGACTTCTTTACGTATAGTTATTATTCTACAAGTTGTGAAACAACACATAAAGATGCAAAACGTGATGGTGGTGGCAATCTATCGTTAGGCTATTACAACGAATACATCCAATACTCAGATTGGGGTTGGGGAATGGATCCGGATGGATTGCGTTATAGCTTAAATGAAATCTATGACCGTTACCAAATTCCGGTAATGGTTGTTGAAAATGGCTTAGGTGCAATTGATACACTAGAAGCAGATGGAACGGTTCATGATCCATATCGAATTGAATACATGAGAGAACACGTAAAAGCTATGGAAAAAGCGTTAGAAGACGGTGTTGAATTATTGGCATATACACCTTGGGGATGCATTGATTTAGTATCCGCCTCCACAGGTGAAATGCGTAAACGTTATGGAATGATTTATGTTGATATGGACGATGAAGGTAAGGGAACAATGAACCGTTATCGTAAAGATTCCTTCTATTGGTATCAACGTTGCATTAAATCAAACGGTAAAGATATCTAATTAAACTAAAGCAAATTCTAGCAAAAGTTAGAGTTTGCTTTTTTAATTTCAAGCAAAAAAATAAGTAATTTATAACTAAATAAAAAAATTTCAAAAAAATATTAAAAAAGTTGTTGACTCAATTCTTACTTCTTGGTATTCTAAATAGGCACTGCT
>CALCFG010000019.1 GCA_937900565.1 uncultured Erysipelotrichaceae bacterium | reverse complement strand
GGTCGAGTGTGTATGATAAAAAGGTACTTTATAATACGACAACGGATTTTAATGCGTTTTCTTTACCATCCGTATTAATTGATGTTGGGTTTCCAATCATTGATGCTTCCCTTGTCAAAGATGGCGCGCATTATTATTGCTTATTAAAGGATGAACGTTCCCCATTGGAACAATATTCCAATGTATTTGTCGGAAGCAGTGCGAAAAACTTTTTATCGTTTGATTTATTTTCACAACCAATTACCAATCACCAAGCAGAAGGTCCCTTTGTTATCTTTTCAGGATATCGTTATTTTCTATTTTATGATGATTATACCCGTAGCCAATATCAAATCCGTCAAATTGATTTTACGGAAGGCTTTACTTTAACCATAGACGATTTTACAAATTTAGAGACAATCGAAAACATTTCACATGCAAGTGCAATTGCTGTTACATGGGATGAAATTGCTGATTTATTACCAGAATAAGTAAAATCATGAAGCTCATAGCGGTTTCATGATTTTTTTATAGGTATTCCTTTATTTTTAACGTATAATAATGCGCATGGACGCAATAAAAGTAAAAGATTTATGTTTTGGATATACGAATGAAACGACAGTAGTAAATCACTTGTCATTAACGATTAATAAGGGAGAATATACCACTTTAGTTGGGCATAATGGATCAGGTAAAAGTACATTGGCTAAATTGTTTATTGGCTTACTTGAAGCTCGTAGTGGAGCAATTGAAGTGAATGGCAAAGAATTAAATTTAGAAAATTTAGATGCAATTCGGCAAGAAATTGGTATTGTTTTTCAAAATCCAGATAACCAATTTATCGGTAGTACGGTAGAGGATGACATTGCATTTGGATTGGAAAATCACTGTTTGGATCCTAAAAAGATGAAACCTATCATCGATATATTTGCTGAAAAAGTTGGCATGAAAGACTACTTACATAACGAACCGGCACGTTTAAGTGGCGGTCAAAAGCAACGGGTTGCAATTGCCGGTGTATTGGCAATGAGTCCATCCATTATTATTTTTGATGAAGCAACGAGTATGCTCGATCCAAAGGGAAAAAAAGAAATTAATGATTTAATTGTTCAATTGAAAAATAAAAAAGATCTAACGATAATTTCTATTACCCATGATATGGAAGAAATTGCCACATCCGATCGCACGATAGTGTTAAAAAATGGACAATTATTTTATGATGGTAAACCGGATGCGCTGTTAAATGATCGCAAAAAAATTGAACAAGCTTCACTGCAAATTCCTTTTGCAGTAAGACTAAAAGAAAAGTTAAAAGCTGAAGGTATACGGATTAATTCCAATGATTTTGAAGGGATGGTGAATGAGTTATGCCAATTAAGTTTGAACAAGTAACCCATACCTATCCGATTGATAAAAAGCACATTAAAGTAGCATTGGATAATGTTTCTGTTGAATTAGCAATGGGAAAGATGATTGCTATTATCGGAACGACTGGCAGTGGAAAATCTACATTTGTTCAACATTTAAATGGATTACTATTACCAGAAAAGGGACAAGTTGAAATTGATGACTTTATTTTGACCAATGATAGTAAACAACGTTTAAAAGAGTTACGTAAGCGAGTGGGCTTAGTATTCCAATTTCCTGAATATCAATTATTTGAAGAAACGGTAGGTAAGGATATTGCCTTTGGACCAAAAAACTTTAACGTGGAACCAAAAGAAATTGAACAACGCGTAAATGAATCGTTAGCAATGGTGAATTTACCGAATCAATTTAAAGAAGTTAATCCACTCGATTTAAGCGGTGGCCAAAAACGAAGAGTGGCAATTGCGGGTGTTTTGGCAATGCGTCCAGATATTCTTGTTTTGGATGAGCCAACGGCGGGATTGGATCCGACAGGGGCCTTGGAAATGATGCAATTATTTAGAGACTATAACCTAAAGTTTGGTAAAACAGTCATTTTAGTTACGCATGATATGGATAATGTTTTAAATTATTGCGATGATGTGTTAGTGCTGCATGAAGGTAAACTTGTTTATTATGGGGATAAACTTGCTTTTTTCAATGACAATAACTTAATGGAGCAAGCTCAAGTATTACCACCCACAGTTATTCAATTCCGTAATGCGCTAATGGATAAAGGATTGGATTTATCTCAAGATAATGTAGCGACATTGGATCAATTAGTGGCTGCGTTGGCAAAGAGGATACATTAGATGAATTTTACAATTGGTAGATATATTAATAATGATACATGGATGCACCAAAGAGATCCACGAATTAAAATTATGGCAATGCTTATACTACTCATTGCTATCTTTTTTCCTGCAGGATATCTTGGGTATGCAATATTATTTTTGGGTATTTTTATTGCATTAAAAGTTAGTGAATTACCATTTAAAAATATATTAAATGCTTTAAAACCATTAATGTTTATGTTCATTTTCTTATTTGTCGTTAATGCGTTTTACTTAAAAGAAGGTTTATTACTAATCAATATTGGCCCCATTAAAATTTACTCGCAAGCGTTTAGTTCAACTTTTTACATTGTTGTTCGGTTGATGTTAATGATAATGATTACTACGATTTTAACCAGTACAACTAAACCATTGGATTTAACGCTAGCAATTGAGGATTTATTAAATCCTTTTGCTAAAATCGGGGTACCAAGCCATATTATTGCCATGTTGATTTCCATTGCTTTGCGCTTTATTCCAGATTTAGTCGAAGAAACGCAACGTATCATGAAAGCGCAAGAGTCACGCGGTGTAGATATTAAAAACGGTAAATTTAAGGAAAAGTTAATGGCAATTCTTTCGTTAATTATTCCGTTAATTATTTCTGCTTTCCAAAGGGCAGAAGATTTAGCAAATGCGATGGAAGCACGCGGTTATTCTCCGAATAAGGAAAGAACACGTTATCGTGTGCTAGTCTTAAATAATCAAGATCGATTGTTCATGGTGCTTGTGTTATTATTAGCAGTTGGTTTAGGAATGATTGCGTTTGTATGAGAATGATGATGCATGTCAGTTACGATGGCACTAACTATAATGGTTGGCAAAGCCAACCAGATGGCAATACCATTCAAGATAAAATAAATGCAGCAGTTTCTAAAGTTTGCAATGAACCGATTGTCGTTACTGGGGCTGGTAGAACTGATGCAGGCGTCCATGCCAAAGATATGGTATTTCACTTCGATACGCAACGTGATATTGAACAATGGAAATGGGTAAGAGGTATAAATAGTTATCTACCCGCAGATATACGTATTCAAAGTGCAGCTATCGTGGGCGACAACTTTCATTCACGTTATCATTCAAAAATCAAAACTTATCGCTATATTATTGATTTGCAAGGCAATGATCCATTTACTCGACTTTATGCTTTCAGTTGCTATTATCAATTGGATGTTGATGCTATGAAAGAGGCAAGTTCTGTATTCATCGGCACGCATGATTTTACAAGCTTTAATAGTTCTGATCCGAGTATGAATCCAATTCGTACAGTAAATTCCGTTGAATTTAGCCGGCAAGGAAAATTATTAATGATTGATTTTAAAGGTCCTGGATTTTTACGATATATGGTTAGAATGATGGTTGGATGTTTAATTGAAGTGGGAAAGCATCGCTTAACTGCACAAGATATTCAGGATATTATGGATGCAAAAGAAAAAGGTGCTTGTCGATATAAAGCATGTGCCAATGGATTAACTTTACTTAGTATCGATTATGAATAATTCATTAAGTAAATTATTCGATATTTCCTAGGAAATATTAAATTTTCATTGACTTAAATTCGTATTTTGTCTAATATATATGAGCGCCAATACCGTAGGTAGCCCGGTAAACTACGTATGGTTATTAGGAGGAATAAAAATTATGCGTCAAACAACAATGTTAAAACCAGCTGAAGTAAAGCGCCAATGGTATGTTGTTGATGGTGAAGGTCAAACATTAGGACGTTTAGCAACTACTGTTGCTGCTGTGTTACGTGGTAAACATAAACCAAGTTACACACCAAACGTTGACTGTGGTGACTATGTAATCATCATCAATGCCGACAAAGTCAAAGTGACTGGGGATCAAGATTATAAGAAAACTTATTATCGTCATTCTATGTTCCCAGGTGGATTAAAAAGCCGTACAACTCGCGAAATGAGAGAAAAATTCCCTGTTCGTTGGGTTGAAAGTGCTGTTTATGGTATGCTTCCTCACACGAAATTAGGAAGCAGAATGAGAACACATTTATTTGTTTATACTGGTTCTCAACATCCACATGCTGCTCAACAACCTGTTGAGTTGAAAGTGAAAGGGTAAGGAGGATAAATCATGGCTGTACGTAAGAAAACTGCAACTGTATGTTATGTAGCTACAGGTCGTCGTAAAAGCAGCGTAGCTCGTTGTTTCATGACACCAGGTACTGGTAACATTACTGTCAATGGTAAGAGCTTAGATGAATACTTACCTTTAGACACTTTAAAAATGGAAGTAAATGCGCCATTAGTTTTAACTGGAACAACTGAACAATTTGACATTAAAATTACCGTCCAAGGCGGTGGTATGAGTGGACAAGCAGGTGCTATGCGCCATGCAGTTACTCGTGCATTAATGGAAGCAAGTATCGATTACCGTCCTGCTTTAAAAGCAGCTGGTTATGTTACACGTGACCCACGTAAAAAAGAACGTAAAAAATACGGACTTAAAGGTGCACGTAGAGCTCCACAATTCTCTAAACGTTAATCAAATTTTCGTCAGAGATTCGAAAAGTCCCATTTTATGGGGCTTTTTTTATGTTTTAGTTAAATAAAATCAAGTAAAATTGAGTAGAATTTAACGCGTAAAGTAGCAATAAAGTAGCAATAAAGCAGCAAATATTCTCACTACTATGTGGTGCTAGTATGTGGTCTTTGCTGCTTTATGATTTTATTTTGTTTCCGGCTTATACATTTTATTAACTGCTTCAATTAAGATACTTATATCAAGATGGGTATATACTCTTTCTGTTAATGTCATTGCACCAGAGTGACCAACAATTTTTTTAATAGTTGTTGGATCAACTTTTTGTTCAGCTAGTAAACTTATGCATGTATGTCTAGTGCAGTGTGGAGTATATTGTGACATATTTATTTCGTTTAATATGCCACTCCAATATGCATCACGGTAGTTTCTGTATAACATCTTCTTTTGTTCAGGTGTGCATATTAGATAATCAATTGTAGAATATTCATACCATTCTTTAAAGAAGGGAAGAATACAATCAGCTATTGGTACTCTTCGAATACCACTCTCTGTTTTACTTTTAACAACATCAAACCATTGTTCTTCAAGGTTGATGTTTTCTTTTTTTAATTCTAAGAATTCTGATATACGTGTTCCGGTATAGATTAACATTAAAATAATTTGATACCAACGATCATTACTTAAATCCCATAACACATCAATGTCTTCTTTTGTGAATGGTAATCTATCGATTTTATCTGGATTTTTATCCTTATATTTTAATATATCGATATATTCAGAATAATCCTTTCCGCATAAATCATACTTCATTGCATATTTATACATCATGTTTAGCATTACCTTAATTTTTCGAAGTGTAGGATAGTTCTTACCACATGTGTCGATTACATGCTGTAGATCAATTACCTTGATGTCCTTAAACACTTTGTTGTGTAGTTTTTCGCAAGCTTTAAACGATGCTTCGTATGCCAAATGAGTTGATCTAGATTTACCAACAAGAAATTCATTACATGTTTTCTCGTATATTTCATAGAACTTGACATTGTTTGCAAAATCATAAGGATTATTATGATATTGTTCCAACATAAGGATTCCATCTTTTCGAGTTTTTGTATACCCAAGTATCTTATACTCGGGTATTACAGTTCCTTTTTCTTCGTTTATCTTTTTACCAATTTGAATTCTTACCATATAAGGGTTTCTTCTATTTCCGCCCATTTTTATGATAGATCCAAACCCTCGAGGTGACCTTGTAATAGCCACTATTTATCACCTCCAGGATTACTATTAAAATATCCTGTTTCTTCCCAAACTAATTTATCAGGACAGAAGTAGGAAAATGATGATGTTTCTTCGTTCTTAAGAGCGTATCCAAAATGCATAATGCCGCGCTTCAACATTTCTCTTAAAAATGTTGGTGATTTACCAGTTACTTTAGAAATCTCATCAATCGGTACATTTCTACCGGTGAAACTAGGTGTTTCAATAAACAATTTTTGGTCCATAATTATCGCCTCCTTTCCTAATATAATTGTTTTTTCTTATCGTTGCCATTGTGCAAATTTATGGTTTTCACCTTCTTCTTATGATTAAGAGATAGGCTCGAATTAATATTTCGTGTCATGGTATTCATGTACGCTGAAGGCACTCTAGCAACTTTTTTTATTAAACGAGACTTGTCGATCGTAAAGATTTGTTCAAATAAAACCATAGATGGTTCTTTTAAACCTTTAATATATGGTAATAAGTAGTGAGTTGATAAGTGTTTTTTGGAATTGCGTTTTGTCGTAAGACAAGCAACCATAGTAGTAGGACTATGCTTATTACCCATATTATTTTGAATAATCAATACTGGTCGAACTCCTCCTTGTTCTGATCCAATTGCTGGATTCATATCGGCAAGAAAGATGTCTCCTCGTTTTACCTTTTTAATCATTTACATTCCTCCAGTATGTAAAACCAGGACATTAAATCCTGGTTTGGTTTCATTAATAATCGTATTTCCTATTTAACCCTGTTTACCCGGAAAGAGGGGATTACTATCAGACGAACATTAGCACAATGTTCATTACAGGAATTTCACCTCTACGTGGGATCACCACCTAGTTGCAAATACATGCAAGCATATCATTATCCCCAAATAGCATCATCGCTAGTAATTGCCAAATACTTTTATTAACCTAATGTTTTTCGCTCGTATCTATATGTATATATAAGAATAGTCTTGTATATATAAGAATAGTCTTGGCGCATTAGTAATGGGCTCGCTAAGTGGGATTTGTTCTAATAGTTGTTATGCAATTTTCAAAGACCTAGTAAAAGGATTTATTACCCTTTCACCATATAGCCGATGAAAGTAGTCAAAATTGGACATTCTTTTTATTTTTTTTCGCATAACGGTTTACTCTTTTATAAAGCGTATCTTTTTTAATGCCCATTAGTAGGGCGATTTCATTATAAGTGTACTGTTGGTGTAATAGAAAAAATACACGTTTTAAATCTTTTGGACTATTTTTAATAAAAATCGCAAATGATTCATTTTCAAAATCATCATAGAAGTTATCGATTGTATATTGTTTTTTTACTGGTGCTGCAACTTTGTTAATAAAGAATACACTATCAGTAACATTTTCGTGTTCACAAAAATGACGATCACTTAGAAATGCTTCATCATCATAATCTTTTAGAGCTTGTTGAATTGATTCTGGTGTATTGTTTTCTTTAAATATTTTTGCCTCCTTCTCTCTTCTTTTCTTTTCAATTTTCTCTGCTAAACCGTGATTATAACCCATTGTAATTTACCTCCTGTTAATCTTTTATCGGGCTATATTTCGCAAAAACTTTAATAAACATCAGTTTTCTGGAAATTAGCTTGTTAGAGGGAATTTAGAATCCCCTTCACAAATTCCATGTTTGAAGGGCTCTTAAGCAGGTACTTAAGAAAGAAATGTTTAAAATTTCTTCTTTATATAGAAAATTTGATTATTCGAAGAGTATTTATTTCTTCACTTATCTGTCCTTTGAGTGCCTTGTAGGCAAGTACTCTTAGAAAGAAAGTGAAAATAATTAAAAAGCCTCCCATTTGTTAAAGGAAAAAACGTTCTTTTCGAAAAAAAACAGTATGTATATTGAAAAGAGCGAATCCTATAACTAAGGAGGCTGAAACAAAATATCCTCCTCACCATATAGCCGGTGAGATGGAAAAAAATTGGACATGTTTTTTAAATGTTTAAAAAAATAGTGAGTAAAACTACAAAACATATAGATTTACCCACTATTTGTGAATTAATTATCATACAAGATTATTGTATTATGTTGTTGTGTACTTTATGTATAAAAAAACAATTAAATTTATTCAATTTATAGTATCGCTTCGTTAAATATTATGAATTTGTTAAAATAATAACTAGAAGTAATAAAAGAATAGGAGCTAATAAAATATGAACGATGTTTGTTACAAAAAGCTATTCAAACTGCTAATTGATAAGGGAATTAATAAGACAGAATTTGCTAAATTGTGTGGTATTACTCCGCCAACATTAGCAAAACTTTCAAAGAATGAATTTATCTCTATGGCTAATCTAGTCAAGATTTGTAGAGGATTGGACTGCCAACTTAGCGATATTATTGAAATACT
>CALCFG010000018.1 GCA_937900565.1 uncultured Erysipelotrichaceae bacterium | reverse complement strand
TCACAATAAAATTGATAAAAAGAAGCCATTGGATCACTGTTGGTAATGGCATGTTGCTTTAAAAAATTATCAAAAGAGATAATTTTAATAAATTCGGGTTGATCCATTGTTAGATTTGCTAATTGCATCACGGTAACATTGGAAGCGTTGGTAACATATAATTTAGCTTGTTTCATAATCAATATTTTAACATTACATTACTTTAACGAAGTGGATTTAATTAAATTTACTCTACCAAACAAGATATAACTCGTATTATAATCTTGAGAGAATGTGGGGTACTTAAATGAAATTAGGTTTTGATAATAATAAATATTTGCAAATGCAATCTGAACATATTCAACAAAGAATTTCCAGTTTTGGTGACAAACTTTATTTAGAGTTTGGTGGCAAATTATTTGATGATTACCATGCTTCCAGGGTGTTACCTGGCTTTGAACCAGATAGTAAATTAAAGATGTTATTAAAGTTAAAAGAGCAAGCAGAAGTCATCATTACCATAAGTGCCAATGACTTAGAAAGTAACAAAACTCGAAGTGATATTGGAATTACATATGATTTGGAAGTATTGCGTTTAAAAGATGCATTTACTCAAATTGGTTTATATGTTTCCAGTGTTGTTATAACTCAATATGCCAATCAAATTGCTGCGGATTTATTTCGTAATAAGTTATCTACATTAGGTATTAAAACTTATCTGCATTACAATATTGATGGTTACCCAAGCAATATTGAAAAAATAGTTAGTGAAAATGGCTATGGTAAAAATGATTATATTGAAACAACCCGTCCATTAGTTGTTATTACTGCGCCAGGTCCTGGTAGTGGGAAAATGGCGACGTGTTTATCCCAACTTTATCATGAACATTTACGTGGGGTAAAAGCGGGCTACGCTAAATTCGAAACATTCCCAATTTGGAATCTACCTTTAAAACACCCCGTAAATTTAGCTTATGAAGCAGCAACTGCTGATTTAAATGACGTCAATATGATCGATCCATTTCACTTGGAAGCGTATGGTCAAACAACTGTCAACTATAATCGCGATGTGGAAGTATTCCCGGTTTTAAGCGCCATATTTGAAAAAATCTTAGGCGAATGTCCGTATAAATCGCCAACGGATATGGGTGTAAATATGGCGGGTAATTGCATTATTGATGATGAAGTTTGCAAAGAAGCAAGCAATCAAGAGATTATTCGTCGCTATTTGCAATGTTTAGTGGATATAAAACAAGGCAATAGCACTGCCGATACTTTGTATAAATTGGAATTGTTAATGAAACAGGCAGGCATTACGATAGCTGATCGTAAAGTTGTCGCCGCTGCAAGAACGCGCGAAGAAATTACTAGCACTCCGTGTGTTGCAATTGAATTGGTGGATGGAACTATTGTTACCGGTAAAACAACGGAATTATTAGGCGCAAGCGCAGCGTGTTTATTAAATTGTTTGAAGATTTTAGCTGGTATTGACCATGATGTGCATTTGGTATCACCGATGGCCATCAAACCAATACAATCTTTAAAAACAAATTATCTAGGGAGTCATAACCCCCGCTTACATACGGATGAAATATTAATTGCGTTATCAATGAGTGCAGCCTCTAATAAAAATGCCAAAAAGGCATTGCAAGCCTTATCGCAGCTAAAAGGTTGTGAAGTGCATTCCACCGTATTTTTATCTAATGTTGACCAAAGTGTTTTTAAAAAATTAAAAATGCACCTGACGTGCGATGCAAAGTCCAGTTGTAAATCCGGTGCATAAAATTATGATAAGTTGAAGTCACTAACCTTGATTTCAACTTTTTTATAATCCGTAAAACGAAAAATCAAATAATACGAATTAATAAAAGTTACGAATATTGTGGTCGATTATATTAATTAAGTTAAGAATGTTGTAAAATAACCAATATGAATATTAGTTTGTTTTTAATTATTTTTGGAATAATGTTTGGTTTTCCAGTATTTACGATTATTGGAATATTTATGCTAGTTAATTCTTTGTTAAGCGATAAGAGTAAATCAAATAATCAGCATTATCGCCGTCAACCCAGGGATGAACGTGGAAGATTCACTACCTATGATAGTGTAAATGCAGTAAAACGATACAGTGGGGAACAATTGGATCTTGTTTTTAATACAATGAACCAATTTTTTTCTAACCATGAATCGTATGCGGTTACACGACAATTAAATTTACGAAGTCGTCGACACATTAATGATATTAGTGATATTGATGTATATTTTGAAAATACTTACCTTTGTCATTTGCGTGAGTTTTCGCAAACACACCCAAATGAATTTGAAAAAATCATGAATTCATTATTAGAATTTGCAAAATCTCGTCAAAGTCATCACAGTACAATTGATGCGGATTTTAAAGAAGTCGATAAACGTCAACCACATAAAAAAGAAGAACCAGTTAATCCTGCGGAAAAATTTGCTAAACAAGTGGACGATTTTAATAATAAGATACCGGACTATCGCATAAGTTTAAAATTAGATAAAACGAGTGGTTTATTGCGCCAAATTTCAACATTAGAAGCCAAAAATGAAGGGTCTGATTTGGCGAGTTTACAAAAGCTATATGATTACTATATGCCAATGTTAAATGATATTTTATCTAACTTTGTGCAATTACAAGATGCGACGACGCATCATGATCATGATGCAACCGTGGATAAAGTGTCGGATGTTATCGATACAATCAATGATTCCATGCAAACAATTATTAATGATATGAATGATGAAGACTTTATTAACTTAAATGCAAGTTTGAATACATTGGAGACTTTATTAAAAAATGATGGATTGGTTACAGACTCGAAATTAGATTTAAGTAAAACAAAAGCGAAAGCGCAAGCTGAAAGTCAAACTATTCAACTAACATTAGATCCGAATACAGCCCAAGAAAAGCAAGAAGCTAAGGATCAACAAATTAAAATGGAATTGGATGATAAAATCGGTCAAATTAACAATACATTTAAAAGTGATGCACAATTAAGTGTTAAGGAATAAAAATATGAAAGATCGCAGTGAAGAAATACAACAATTAATGGATGAGGTTTTAAATACGCAACGTACATTAAATAATAAAGGGAATGGGCCACAGGTGGATGATTTATTAAGTCAAGTATCCCAAATGCAAACCCAACTCAATTCGTACATTGATCGTTCGTTAAAAGCTGATGTGAGTGATAAAGCAGATGCTTTAACGCGACAAGCTGCGGTTGATTTTGGTGTGGAAAAAAGTGAAAAAGACAAAAATGTGCATTTGAATTTTGCCGTTTATGATCAAATACTTAATGAATTAAAGAAACAAGTGATGGGTCAGGATCGCGCCTTATACCAAATGATGGTTGCTTTTCGTCGTGGTTTGTTAGTGGATAATAAAAACGGTATTCATGAAGGAAGCATGATTGTCATTGGACCGAAAGGTAGTGGAAGACATTATGCATTGAATTGTGCCATTCAAGCATTAAAGCGGCATAATCTTATTGCCAATGGACATATTACTTCCTTGGATTGTTCCCGTTATACATCCAATTCTCAAGAAAGTTTGTTCTTTCAAGATGTATTTACAGCGATTAATAATCAAGGGTGCGTTATTGTTATTGAAAACTTTGAAAAAGCCAACCCATTATATTTACGTTATCTCAATGAATTATTAACTACGGGTAAGATTTTATTAAATAAACGTTATATTCAAAACAGTAAAGGCCAATTAATTGAAACCAATGGTGGATTTGTGCAACAGTCCATAGATTCTTTAGAAGCTAAGGGGCATTATCTTGTGTTAATGACGAGCTTACCGCAAGGTAAATTGTTGGGCTATTTTGGGTCAGATTTATTCCATCAGGTACCTGATGTCATAGAATTTAATCAAAATAGTGATACCGTTGTGGAAAGTATTACGCAAATTCAATTGCAATTACTGCAACAACGCTTAGATACACATTACCATATGGATTTATCATGGGATGATGCTTTTTTAAATTGGTTAAATGCCCAATACATTCCAGCCAATGGTGTCGATTCTTTAATAGAAGCTATTGGTAATTTAGAACAATTTGTATTGCAATTATTTTTAGAAAATAAATTGCAAACTTATAAAAAAATACGTTTTATCGTTAAGGATAACCAATTGGCTTTGCAATGTGGTGATCAAGTTTATCTTTACGCACAATTAAGTAATGATCAAGCGATTGCTGAAATTGAAGAAGAATTAAATTGCATTGTTGGCTTACAAGAAGTAAAAGATTATATTAAAGCGTTAAAAGATAACCTACAAGCCCAACAAATACGGGCAAAGCAAGGTTTTAAAGCCAGTGAAGTGAACATGCATATGGTATTTACGGGTAATCCGGGTACAGGAAAAACAACCATTGCTCGATTAATTGCACGTTATATGAAAGCCATTGGTGTTTTAAGTAAAGGTCAACTCATTGAAGTTACGCGTGGTGATTTAGTTGGGCAATATGTTGGTCATACAGCACCACAAACAATGTCGGTGGTTAAAAGTGCGTTGGGTGGAGTTTTGTTTATTGACGAAGCATATTCTCTATTTAGAGGTAAAGATGATTCTTTTGGATTAGAAGCCATTGATACATTAGTAAAAGCAATGGAAGATTATCGGGATGATTTAATTGTTGTTCTTGCAGGATATACCAATGAAATGAGTGCTTTCTTAGATGCTAACTCGGGATTAAAATCGCGATTCCCGCAAATTATTGAATTTAAAGATTACACTGGTCAGCAACTAGTGGATATTTCTGTAAGTATTGCGAAAAGTAAAGATTATCATATCCATCAAGACGCATTACCAAAATTATTGGACTATTTCAATTACATGCAAACAAGCCATGGTAATACTAGTGGCAATGGTCGTTTAGCACGTAATGTAATTGAAAACGCAATATTAAAAGCAAGTGCTCGTGTTTTACAAAATCCAGATCAGGCAATGGATCAATTACTTGAATGTGATTTTGTCTTTGATAACTAATCAATACCCCATCATCTCTAGGATGATGGGGTTATTGTTATATTTATTGTATTATGATCTTTAGATTGCGATAGCGAGTAATGATTTTATGAATTATTCATAATCTTTTATTTGATAATGATAGATATTAAAATTAGAATATTCTTCTTCAATAAAGACGGTAACATTCTCATCATAATGTTCTTTTAGGTAGGTTAATACTTTATTGGCGCCTGTTTCATTGGAAGCAAGATAGCAAACATTGGAATCAATTAGACATGCAAATGGATTATCAATGCCATTACGGTTAAGAATATCCTCATTTGCTGGCAATTGATACAACCAACCTCCCAAACGATAGGTATTATCAATCGAATCGACTTTCAACGTATAGAAGTTAAAGCTAAAGGTTTGAGAAAGTAATGGAGAAAACCCATCGTAAAGATAAATATGTTGTTTATCTTGATTAAGTTGGTTCAAATCATCAATCCAACTTTGCTGTTCCACCGGGTTTAAAGGTTTTATATTCGTTATGGCAAAAACAGCATAAGCTAAATAAGTTAGCATAATAATGCTATTTTTAGGTAACAGCGCATTATCCATGTGAATTAAGCCATAGATAAAGCAGAGTAATACTAACGCAAAACCAATACGATTAGGGTAACGGTTTAAATGTATATAGGTCAACATTACAATTAATCCAATTCCTATACTTATCAGTAACCACTTACTGTAAGGATTGTCACGGTTGATGAATAAATAAATAATTGTAATTACAATAATGCTTAACCAAACAAGATGAGTTGGGGATTGATAATAGGTTGCCAATTTTTGGGTAAAATCTTTAACTTGAAATGCGGTTTGATTGATATGATTAGCAATAGCATTGAGGCGATTTAAACTAAAAGTTGTTTCATCGGCATAAGTATAATGGCGCAATAAGTCGAAGCTATTCACACTAATGCCTTGATTAACATAAAATTGTGCGTTATCGGCATATTTTGTTGCATAATCTTCGATATATTCATAATCATTAATGGTATGCAATATGTTTTCGTATTGTTTATAATTCGTAAACTGTTCATTTTTATACATTGATTTATCAAAGATAAATGAACCGCCAACTATGATAAATAAAAGACCACAAAGGGCAATACGTTGGTATTGCTTTGCTTTAACTAAGTGAATAAATACCAATATATAAAATGGAATACCAAATAATACTGCCAAACCCCAAGAGTCAAAACGTATCCACGAAGCTAAAATAAAGAGAACTCCAGTAGTGATTAATAACCAACTACATAATTTTTTTTGAATGAATCCATGCAGTAACACAAAGCTTGAAAATAACGCAATTGCAATGGCAATACTCGTGTAATTATAAGAATATAGGGTAATAAAGTAAGTAACAATCTCGAATAAAATCAAACTAAACATACTTAACTTAAACCGATATAAATAAGTAAAACTATAAAAGCTAATATAGTACGCCATTAAACTTATAACGGTAAACCAGTTTATTGAACCGATTGCAATAAACAGATGTTTTAATACGCTGCCTAAAATAATATTGGTATAGACAAGGTGAGAGCTCGGATAGCTCAAACCACCATTTGCTAAAAATATAAGGTTCATATCATCATTTGTTGCGTATTGTGGTGGAACAAAATAAAGCAACAAGACAAATGTAGTTAAACTTAATAGTAACCAACGCAAAGCTTGCTGGTTAAATACATGAGAGATTTTATCTAAAACTTGATTCATACTATCTATTTTAAAGTAAATGTTAACCAATGTGAAATATTGTATAATGATTCTATGAAACAAAAATTAGCAATCGTTATTCCTTGTTACAATGAACAAGCGGTTTTACCAATAACGGCTCCATTATTTTTAGATCAATTAAATTTATTGATCGATAAATATGATTTGAGTGAAGAAAGTTTTATTTTATTTTGTGACGATGGAAGTAAAGACACAACGTGGTCAATTATTGCATCATTAGCTCACAGTAATTCTAGATACCAAGGGCTTAAAGGCTCCCGTAATCGAGGGCATCAAAATGTGGTGTTAGGTGGGTTGATGTTTGCAAAAGATCATGCCGATTTTACCATTAGCATTGATTGTGATGGGCAAGATGATATTCATGCCATGGATGAAATGGTGGATAAATACATGCATGGATGTGAAGTGGTTTATGGGGTTAGAAATGATCGGGCAACTGATACATGGTTTAAACGTACAACTGCGCAAGGGTTTTATAAGTTTTTAAATTCGATGGGAGCCAATGTTGTTTATAACCATGCTGATTATCGATTACTTTCCAGTAAGGTGTTAAATGAATTATCCCATTATCCAGAAGTTAATCTATTCCTAAGGGGATTGGTTCCTTTAGTTGGATTTAAGAGTGATTCGGTTTATTATAGTCGGGAAAAACGTGTAGCTGGTGAGTCACATTATCCATTGGGTAAAATGATGGGTTTAGCTATTGATGGAATTACGTCGTTATCGGTTAAGCCATTGCATTTGATATCATTGATTGGAATCGTAATATCAGGTATATCTTTTGTTGGATTAATATGGTCATTGATTACTTATTTTGTTGGAAGTACAGTAACTGGCTGGACGAGTATGGTGGCCATTATGTGTTTTGTATCCGGTATTCAGTTGCTATGCATAGGGGTATTGGGCGAATATATTGGTAAATTATATATGGAAAGTAAACATAGACCTCGGTATATCTTTGAAGACAATACGGTAACTCATGATGTATTTTCTGACTATTAATTTCGGCATCTGAATCATCAGATGCTTTTCTTTTGATTTCTTATTGCAAATCATTCTCAATAAGGATATACTTAAAGTACAAGTGAAAGGTGGTGGGATATGCAACGCAACACAAAGCAACGACAACGTATAAAAGATGTTATTGTCGGTAAAAAAGTACACATGAGTGCCAAGCAAGTCTATGATTGCGTTAATGCTGATCAGGAAACAATTTCATTAGCTACGGTATATCGCACATTAAACGCTTTGGTGCAAAACAATGAATTATCTTACTTTACTTCAGTTAATAATGAAGTAATCTATGATGGTACGTTAACACCACATGCTCATTTTATTTGTAAAGATTGTCATGAAATCATTGATTTATCCGATTTGGATGATATCATTAAGAAAATTAGTGAACAAAAGTACAATCTTGATGTGGAGCAGTTAAGCGTCACCTTAATTGGTACTTGTCAAAAATGTAAAGAAAAGGATGGTAAAAACAAATGGAATTAAAAGGTAGCAAAACAGAAAAGAATTTACAAGATGCATTTGCAGGGGAAAGTCAAGCACGTAATAAATACACTTACTTTGCAATGAAAGCACGTGAAGAAGGTATGGAACAAATCGCTGAAATTTTTGAAGAAACAGCGCGTAATGAACAAGAACATGCTTACTTATGGTTCAAAGCATTAAACGGTGGAGAAATTCCTACAACTAGCGAATGCTTAAAAATGGCAGCTGAAGGTGAAAATTACGAATGGACAGATATGTATGATCGTATGGCAAAAGAAGCGGATGAAGAAGGTTTTACTCGTATCGCTGCTCAAATGCGCATGGTTGCTGCCATTGAAAAACAACATGAAGATCGTTATAACACATTAAAAAATAATGTGGATACAAGTAAAGTCTTTGTTAAAGACGAACCAGTTGTATGGCAATGCCGTGTTTGTGGATACACTTTAGAAGCTAAACAAGCACCTGCATTATGTCCATTATGTGGATATGCAAAATCTTTCTTTGAAGTTAAAAAAGAAAATTATTAATTGATTAAACAGCGTAACTCCATCGGTTAATTCCGATGGAGTTTTGTATATTTAACAAACATTTAACAATTCGCTTTACATGGATTTAACATAACCTGTTTAAAGTAAAAGACGTAGCAAGGCTACAAGGAGAAAAGAAAACATGAAATTAACTAAAATTGGTTTAACAGGTTTATTAATGATGAGCTTGGTAGGATGTTCCACAAGTACTGGTACAAGTACAACAACGAGTCCAAGTGCCTCTGCAAGTACTTCAACAAGTGATACTACAATCCATGTGTATACACGTGATTCAAGTTCTGGTACTCGTGAAGCATTTGAAAAAGGGGTTGGAATGGAAAGCGATCAATTAACTTCGAGTGCTTCTGAAGTTAGCAGCAATGGAGATATGGCGACACGCGTTGGTGCGGATACTGCGGGTATTGGATATACATCCTTAACAACTGATTTTGAAGCAAATAATATTAAAGCATTGAATTTCGAAGGTGTTGAAGCTTCAAAAGAAACTGTATTGGATGGTAGCTATAAATTACAACGACCATTCAACTATGCATTAAGAGCGGAATATGAAAGTGAAGATTTAAAACAATTAGTATTAGCTTTTATTGATTACATTTCATTAAGCCAAGAAGGTATGGCAGTTATTAGTGAAAATGGTGGGATTGTCGATGATAGCAATGCTAAACCTTGGTCAGAAATTGCGGCAAATTACCCTGTGTTAAATCAAGATAATAGTGGTTTAACAATTCGTACTGGTGGATCTACTTCCGTAGAACATTGCATTAAAGCAGCGTTAGAAAGCTTTGCACCATTAGCAGGTAATGTTAATTTTGCAATGAATCAAACAGGCTCTTCAGATGCGTTTAAACGTACTTTAGGTGATGAAAAAGATGGTCCTAATGCTATTGATATCGGTTTTGCATCACGTGCATTTAAAGATGAAGAAACAGTAAGCGATGGATTGGGAAATGGTCAATTTTGTTTGGATGCAGTGGTAGCGGTGGTTAACAAAGCCAATGCATTGACAAATATTACTGCTCAACAATTAAATCAAATTTATACAGGTGCTATCCTTTCTTTTGCTGACGTGCAATAATGCACCCAAAACATTTGAAATTTAAAAAGCTAGCTGACAAGAGTTTTAAAAGCTTAACGAAAGCAATGGCCTTGTTGTCAGCTAGCTTTATTTGCATCATTGTTGTCTTTATAGTCATTAAAGGGATAGCACCTTTCTTACCAAATTATGCCTATGGACAACAAAACGTTTGGTCATTTTTGGTTGGAAATACGTATCGCCAAGACCAAGGTGTTTATGGCGTTGGATTTATTATTATTAATACAATCATCGCTTGTGTGGCAGCTCTATTTATTGCTTTTCCAATTTCTGTATTAACTGCTTTATTTATTGTTAAAATTGCCCCTAAAAAATTAGGTCATATAATCGAAAGTGTCATTGAATTATTGGCGTCCATTCCAAGTGTTGTTTATGGCGTTTTTGCTTCAGGGGTTATTTGTCAAGCAGTAGCAAATCTTGCGACAATGTTTTCCGTTACAACCTATGGTGGGTCAAGTCTATTGGCAGTTATCTTAGTGTTGGCTATTATGATATTTCCAACATTAACAAGCATGAGTGTGACAGCCATTAAAGCAGTGGATATCAATTTAGAACAAGCGTCCCTTGCCCTTGGAGCAACAGTAACTCAAACCAATTTTAAAATTATATTAACCAGTGCGAAAAGTGGTATCTTTGCAGGCGCTATTTTAGGTTTAGGAAGAGCGTTTGGTGAAGCGAGTGCTGTGGCAATGGTTGCTGGGAACAAATTGTTTGGTCCAACATTTAATCTATTTGATATAACACGAACATTAACCTCAACAATGTTAGTTGGATTAAAAGAAACCAGTGGTTTGGATTATGATATCCGTTTCTCAGTCGGTTTGGTGTTAATTGTATTGATATTTGTCAGTAACGGTATTTTAAATGCCATTAAAAAACGGATAGGTAGTGGTTATGAAGCGTAAAACAAAAGATCGATTATTGAATGGAATTACGTATGTTAGCGCATTTATTGCTGTTTCGGTATTGGCAATGATCTTAATTTACTTGCTTAAAACTGGAATCAGTAGCATCAATTGGCATTTAATTAGCAGTAATTATGCCGTAAGTACTATGAATGCTCAAGTTACTGAATTGAGTGATGAAACATTTGATTGCTCAAATTACGCAGAAAGTGCTTGCTCTTCGCGCTATGGTGTTGTCTTTTCAGATAGCACCAATGTGAATAAGAAAGCCATTATTCAAGTGGAATCAATTGATTTAGATTCCCCTTTATTAAATATGCAAAGTTTAATCGCTGGCGATAATAATAAAACGGTAAGTTTAAGTGAAGGCAGCAGTATTGCTTCTTTATATTATTTAGATAATGAAGGTAACCAACAATTTTTAAGTAAAGAAAAAATGAAGGATGCTGCCACTTTAGTGAGTTATCTGGATGATCCAAGCAATACGTTAACTTCGATTTCATATCAAACAATGGGTGGAGGAATCCGAGGCAGTATTGTGGTAACTTTCATGTTAATTATTATTAGTATGTGTTTTGCGATACCAGTAGGAATATTGGCTGCAATTTATTTAAATGAATATGCGCCAAAAAATAAGTTCAGTGCTTTAATTCGCCAAGGAATTAACACATTAACGGGGATCCCAAGTATTATTTATGGGTTGATGGGAGTTACTGTATTATTCCCGATTACTGCGCTTATGGGCGCTAAAAGTACGTCGGTATTGTTAGGTGGGATGACATTAGCTATTATTTTGTTGCCAACCATTATTGCCAATACTGAAGAAGCTTTAAAAACAGTCCCACAAGCATTAAAAGATGGGTCGTTATCACTTGGTGCAACGAAGACGCAAACAATTATTAAAGTTGTATTGCCGTGTGCATTAAATGGAATATTGACGGGTGTTTTGCTTGGGATTGGTCGGGTAATTGGTGAAAGTGCAGCCCTTGTTTATACGACCAGTACTGTCATTGTGGATAATCCAAGTTTTTTATCACAAGGAACTTCATTGTCATTAATGATTTATTCAATTATGTCAGGTGAACAACCCAATTATCAATTAGCATCCGCAATTTCATTGATTATTCTAGCGTTGGTGCTAGTGATTAATTTGTGTGTTAAAACAATGATTAAACGTTATCAAGTAAGGTAGGAAAAACATGAATTATTGTATGGAAATTGAGAAACTGAATTTATGGTATGGTGATAATCATGCATTAAAAGATGTTTCTATGAATATCCCAGAAAACCAGGTGGTGGCATTTATTGGGCCAAGTGGTTGTGGAAAATCAACATTTTTAAGGTGCTTAAATCGTATGAATGATTATATTGAGGATTGTCGTATTGAAGGGAAAATTATCTATGATAAGCAAGATATTCTTAATAATAAATGCGATGTTGTGGATTTAAGAACAAACGTTGGCATGGTTTTTCAAAAACCAAATCCATTTCCAATGAGTATTTATGACAATATTGCCTATGGTCCAAAATGCCAAGGATTAAAGGATAAACAAAAACTCAATGAAATTGTTGTTAATTCATTAAAACAAGTTGGATTACACGATGAAGTTAAAGATCGTTTGCACTCCAGTGCATTGGGATTATCGGGTGGACAACAACAACGCTTGTGCATTGCCAGAGCAATAGCAATGAATCCTAAAGTTATTTTAATGGATGAACCGACAAGTGCCCTAGACCCGATTAGTACCAATACAATTGAAGAATTGATTCTTCAACTACGCAATCAATACACAATTGTTATTGTGACCCATAATATGCAACAAGCAGCCCGTATATCCGATCAAACAGCATTTTTCTTAATGGGTGAAGTAATCGAAATGGGAGAAACTGAACAAATATTCTCACATCCTAAAGATCCTCGATGTGAAAATTACATTACAGGAAGGTTTGGATAATATGCGTTTAAGATTAGAACAAGAATTAAATCAATGCCAAGATTATTTAATGTCAATGTTGGCGTACAGTTACCATTGTGTGGATCTTATTGATGCATCTTTGAATAAAGGTGTAGATTTGGATTTACAAAGCATTAGTGATGATGAAGCCAACAGTGACACATGTGAAAAGAATGTGCAACAATTAATTGCTAAGATTATACTTACACAACAACCTGTAGCTAAAGATTTACGTTATATTTCAGCGTTAATGCATTTATTTGCAGATTTGGAAAGAATTAGTGATCAATGTGTTGATGTTGCAGAAATATTAAATGATATGGGAAGTGATATCTGTTTAATGACAGTAAAAGAAATGGCCCATCAAGTAAAAAAAAGGCTCTGTCACAACAAATGGTTGATTTTTGACGAGAAATAGCGTATAATA
>CALCFG010000017.1 GCA_937900565.1 uncultured Erysipelotrichaceae bacterium | reverse complement strand
TATTATTATACGCTATTTCTCGTCAAAAATCAACCATTTGTTGTGACAGAGCCAACATTTAAAATATCGAAGTGATTTACGATGATCACTTCGATATTTTTTATATTAATTACCAAGCAATATTCTGATTAAATAAACTTATTCAACACTGAAACTGTAAATATAGTTATCTAAACCAATTAAAGTAAACACAAGCATTGTAAATGCCATTGTCGTCAATATCGCTTGTGACGTAATTTGCAATACGTTGCACACTTTTATTCCCATTACCCATAGCAATACCTAAGCCAGCTGCTTTAATCATTTCAATATCATTGGCACTATCACCAAAACATACAGTATTGGCAAGCGGGACATTAAAATGATGACAGATTTGTTTTAATGCAGAGCCTTTTGTAACGTCTTTGTCAGTTACGTCAAACGCTTCACCGATACGAATTACTTCTAAGCGCGGAATTTCATTGATGATTTGATGAGCTAACATATCATCAAAACAATAAAATAAAATGTGTGTTAAAGGTTGTGTGGTGTAAGGAATAACTTCAGGAACCATTTCATAAAGCTCATAGAATCGTTTAGAAGCAAATTCATCCTCATGGTCTAAATAATTAATATGAATATCTAAACCACAATAACGATAAGCTAAATGATGATCCCGAATTAATTGAATCAACCGATTTTTTGATGGTTCATCCATCACATGACGAATAATTACTTCATCATGATAAATTACTTTTGCCCCACCTTCACAAATAAATCCATCCATTAATTCCATTACTTCTTTCGGTAAATTTGTAATTTCAACATACGAACGAGACGTTGCAATGAAACATTTTTTACCTAAAGACTTTAATTTTTTTAATGCATTAATAGTAGATTGTGGCACACAGTGTGTGCTATGGGATAATAATTTATTATCAATATCAAAAAAAGCAATTTCTTTCATTATAAAATCCCCCTAACCCGTTTATTATAACCATTGCATTAATGCAATGGCATCTGGATGAATGGAATATTTTTCATACGTTGTTGAATAACAATGCAAGATACAATTTTCATCCCCTTCAACTCGGTATGTATTTTGATTACGATCCGTTAATGTAATCGTATGTTGATGACACATTTGGCAATGAACTTTTGCTTGTAAGATCGATTTAACCAAACAATCATTCATACTCATTAAACGGAACGTTCCTTCTTTGCATTGATAAACCAATGGTTTTTGATTATTACGTTGGGTGTATGCTTCCATTAACTGATTTACTTGTTGCTCATTGCATTCATAATTAACCGTTCCTACCGTATTATGCTGTAACAAGAATTGCAAAGTATAAGAATTTGTTAATGGAATCGAAGATAGTGCAATATGGAACTTACCATCAATATCACCAATATATTGAATGACTTCACCTTCAGTTATTTCATTATCTAAGTGAATGAGTGGTTGTATCTTTTCCCCATAATTCACATTGGAACTGACACAGCGATAAGCACTAAAGCGTTTATTTATGTCTTCTTTTTCTAACCATACCAATGGTTTTGGGCAATCAATATCATAGGTAAAAGATTGATATGGTAATGGTTGAACATTATTACGATTTTTATGTAAGCTTAATAAAAAGCTTTCCATAAAATCACGCCGTAATGCATTGATGCTACTCATGGATAAGAAGTAGTAATCGTCGCTTACGGTTAGTTCATTTAATTTAAATGGAGTTTCTTTAATTTTAGTAAATGATTTTACCAATGAATCATGCAATATGTTGGCTTTATCACTTTGTTGTAAATCCACTGTATATGTTTTGCTTAAAGCTCGATTTAAATTATCTTTTCCATAAATAGTTAATGTTTTTTTATTTAAGATATCAATATCAATACTTAATGTTAATTGCTGGCTCGATTGATCAATGGATTGATTAATCGAATCCAATAAAATTTGATCACTGGTTTTAACAATAATATCATTCACATTGACTTTAGCATTGGTTACTAAATCAACAATATCTCCTTTGTTCGCACTGGTAACATAGTGATGGTTGAGTTTCATTGTATGGACATAAATACCTTGGTCTTTGGTATCATTTAATGCCCGTAATCCATCCCCTTGGTTAATGGTATCCATGCATTTAATGGTAATGGTACCATTTTTATAACCAAGCACTTTACCTACAGGAATACCCATATGATTAGGACGATGCATACTGCGAAGGGTACGATCATGTTGACTGTAATAATAACCTAATGTAAAGCCACGATTAAATAAAAGTTTTAATGTCTTTTCTTCTTCAGTGCTAATTTTATAGGATTGGCCCTTAAGTGCCATATTCCGTGCTTTAACAAATAAGGAGGTTACATAATACACATAGGCACTACTTTTCATTCGCCCTTCTATTTTTAATGAGGATACGCCATCATCCATTAAATCTTTGACTTTATTTAATAAGTTTAAATCATTTAAACTCATCATGTGTTTTTGATCATGATCATCATAAAGCTTACCATCAACTTTTAATTGATACGGTAAGCGACAATTTTGCCCACACGCTCCGCGATTGCCACTGCGCTGTTGTGAATAGGCAGAAATATAACATTGCCCAGAATAAGATGAACATAACGCACCATAAGCAAAGACTTCAATTTCAATACCTTCTTTGCAACATGCTTGAACCATACTACGGCTACATTCCCTTGCCAATACGACACGTTTAGCTCCTATTTGTTTAGCAAACCTTACCCCATTAACATCATGAATATTCATTTGGGTGGAACAATGCAATTCAAAATCAGGATAACATTGATGTATTAAGTCAAAAAATCCTAAGTCTTGAATAAGCAAAGCATCAATTCCTATTTTGTAATAATAAGCGACTTGGTCCATCGCACTTTCAATTTCATCTTCGAATAATAATGTATTCATCGTGACATAAAGTTTTGCACCATATTGATGGACCAATGTAACTGCACGCGCCATTTGCTCATTATCAAAATTTGCTGCATAAGCACGTGCACCAAAATTTGCACCAGCACAATAAATGGCGTCCGCACCTGCATGAAGTGCTGCAATTAAGCACTCCATATTTCCAGCAGGCGCAAGAATTTCCACTTTATTAGTCATAGGAAATATCCTTTCCATGATCGCGAATAACAACAATTTTAGCCAATCCACCCAATGAAGTTTCTTTTAATTCTTTTGGTAATTTTTGCCCTGTATATTTCATTGTATGAATAACTTCATCAAAACTAACCTTACTGTCACGAATGTCACTAATGTTACGCGCAAGTAACGCCGCATCAATACTACGTAATGCAGCTTGAGAATTACGTTCAATACAAGGAACAACTACATACCCATCAATCGGGTCACAAGTTAGTCCTAAATGATGTTCCATGGCAACTTCAGCCGCTATTTCGACTTGAATATTGGAGCACCCCAATAAAGCATTCACAAAAGCAGCACCCATGGCGCATGCCACACCAATTTCTGCTTGGCAACCACCCACAGCACCTGAAACAGTCGCATTGTAACGCGCAATATTACCAAATAAACCAGCAACAGCCATTGCCTCAATAACCGCTTCATCACTGTAACCTAAGTCCATATTGTAATGATAAACTAAGGAAGCCATTACACCACAGCTTCCCAAAGTAGGTGAAGTCACTACTTGTTTCCCGCACGCATTTTCTTCTGCAACCGCAAATGCATAGGCCATTACTTTCAATCGTTGTGCCTCACTTGGATCTTTAGCTTGCAATGCTTTGCAATACAAAGCTGCCCCACAGCGTTTAACTTTTAAGTTACCACGAACATAGCCTCCTGCAGATAATCCATTGGCAACACTTTCTTTCATTGCTTCATACGCTGGTCGCAAATCATTGATAATTGTTGGCTCTTTCTCCAATATATATTGCGCATAAGATTTATTACTTAATTTAAGACGACGATTAAGTTCATTTAAGTTTTCAAAATCGTAAACATCTTTTTCGATTAATTCAGGTGCTTCGACAACTTCAAAAGCACCCCCACCCACACTAAAAATATGCCACGTAACAATTTCGTTCGTATTCAAAGTAGCATTTAACGTAAAACCATGTGGGTAAGATTGATCCCATTCCAATTGAAAATCTACAGGGCATTCCAATGGTAAAAAACAAGATTGAATGATTGTATCACTAAAATGTCCTTTACCAGTTAACGCTAAGGAACCTACTAAGGTAGCATTAATGGATTTAATGTTAGGATATTTTTCTTTAAAAGCATCACATGCTCTTTTTAAAGCCAACGTGTGTGAGCTACTTGGACCCGGTCCAATACGATAAATTGTAGTAATTGATTTCATCTAAATACCCCTTTACATTTTAATAACGATAATTCTAGTCCATACTTTGCATCAATTTCACCATTTTTAATGGATTGATCTAAATTAGCAAAGATAGTAAGAACTTGACTTAATTGATTACTTGTTTTATTAAGCAATGATTTATGAATAAAATATAATCTTTTAGGATTAATCCCCAATACTTGAGAAATTTGTTGATCAGAATAATCTTTTTCTTTTAAGCAAGCAACTTGATAAAGCGTACGATAATTGCTTGCAATTAACGCAGTTAGTGCAACCGGTTGATTATTTTGAATTAACAAATCACTTAATATATTCATCGCTTTACCAGTTTGATTAGCATTTAGCGCATTGGTTAAACTAAAAACTTCTCCTTCTAATGGTTTTGCAATCAAACGATCTACCACATTACGATTAATGACATGTGGATAATTCATCAGTTGATTCAATTGATTCATAATCCCATAACCATCATTAGCTAAACGTTGCACCAATATATCAATGATATTTTTATCAAATTGAACATTGTGTATAGCTAATTGTTGCAATATAAATCCCTTCTTTTCATTAATATCTTTTAACGAAGGAATTAGGTAACTTTGACTATTGGATTGAATAAGCTTGATAAGCTTACTGACTGACGATAAGCGGGAATCAATGTTTGATGTAAGCACAATCATTAGTGAATAAGCATAATCGCAATGTTGATAATACTTTTCTAATAAAGTTAAATCAGTTGATTTTTCATCACTTTTTTTAGCATTAATTAAAAAAAGAGGATTATAAACAATCATTAACTTACGTTGTGTAAATAAAGACACCGTTGTTAAATCATCCAATATCATTTGTAATGAAAGTTTATCGCTTTGATTATCGATTTTAATAACTTCAACTTCATGATCAAAATCTTTGCTAATAATGGATTGAATCTGTTGATCAATTAAGTATGCATCATTTCCTTTAATCCAATAATTCATGTAATTATTATAGCAAATTCATTTTTTTACTTCACCATTAAAGAAATCAAACCACTAGCTGAATTAACTAGAATAAATGGGTGTAAAAATGAAAAAGTAATATCCCCATCTAGAAAAGTATTCATTTGTAATAAATGACGTTTTAATGCTTTTTGAATAACTTCATTGGATGGATGATTATAAATGGACGGAGAACCGGCAGAATATATAATAAACGAAGGATGTAATGTGTCCAAAAACAAGTCACTGCTACCAGTTTTCGAACCATGATGACTTGCTTTTAATATATCTACTGCAACTGGTGTTTGTCTAATAATTGTTTCTTCAATGTTTTGAGGAATATCCCCAGGTAAAAGAAAGCTACAATCATCAATATTAAATAACAAAACCAATGAAGAAGCATTCGTATCAGCTTCATTTTGGTTATGATTTAAATTATTAATCCAAATATCATTGATTTCTTTAATATCAAAATCACTTTCAATTAATGTGTTCACATTGTAATCATGAACAATTACTTCTTTATTATCGCAATGATCACTGTCTTGATGTGTAATGATTAAAGCATCCAGTTTGCGAATTCCATACCCTTTTAGTAAATCTTGCACTTGTTCATAAGCATTTTCTTTCCCTGTATCTACTAATATTTTTGTTTTATTCCAAGCACTTTTTATTAAAATACTATCCCCTTGCCCAACATTAATAAATGTAACGCTAGGTAACGGATGAAATAGGCCAAAATAGGCAAAGAATAAATATAGACAGCATTGCAAAATGGATAGATTCTTAATTGGAAGATAGCGCATGAGGCTTGCCATGGCCCAATATATGAGTAATCCGATACCAATAGGATTACTTGGAATAATCAACATATTTTGCAATGCATTAAAGTATGGAAAGCTTAATGGAATATTTAAACAAGTTGCCATAAATTGAACTATAAATGCCATACTGGATAGATTTCGCATCATATTAAATCCTAAAAGATTTAATAATGAAACTTGGTTTAAGTAAATTCCCTGTATAAAAAAATTTAATAATGTGTTTTGCCAAAATGAACGTTTATCATTAATTAAATTAAACCATAAGTAACAAAATGGATAAACAAAAGAAAGCGAATTTACATACCCATTATTTAAAAAAAGCCAAATGATTATAGTGATTGAAAAACGTATATCTTTATCAGGATGAATTTTTTTCACCCATGGGGAAACAAGTTGTCTTAACAAAAGAAAATTAAACCCCATCAATAAACCAACGCTTATTACCATACAATATTCAATCTTTTTCAATTTAGTATCTTCAACAAATATAGCCAATACACGTGTAATCCATTGAATCAATGTAATATAAATAAATGAAGAAAACACAAGGACCGTATTATTTTGTTTATTCATCCATAGTATATGCAATATATCCATATAATGTGTAGGATTAAACCACTTAATAAATTGCATTAATAAGCGTTGAAACGAAAACCTCATTCCAATTATTTCAACATCAGCTTTTCCAATATAACCGCCAATATCATGCGCACGATCATAACTATCTTGGTCAAACCCAAAATAAGTAATTGGTCTATCCATGCTGGATACTGCCCCGTCCACTATCAATTTATCCCCAATCGTAAGTGAATAGTCATTCGATAAGTAATAATTAATACCATCACAACCAATTAAATAACTTTTAGTTTTTATTTCTTTTACAACGCAGAATTGATTATACAAAAACGATGGACTTTCATTTACTGGAAAAGGACAAAAATAAATAGCTCCAATTAAAAACAAAAGACTAATTGCAAAACGAAATCGTATTAATCCATAAATTAAAAACAAAATGGATAAGCATACATAAAGTGATAGTTCATCTATAAAACATAAAAAAACTAATAATAAAGTCATTGGATATAATCCACAGATAACCGATGATTTTATAGACATATCAAATCTTTTATGGCATTAAATTTACCTTCTTTAATACCCTCTACTTCCATTAACTGTTCCAAACTTTGAAATAATCCATGTCCATTACGATATTCAATAATTTTATTGGCAGTACTTTCCCCTATTCCTGGTAATGAATCCAATTGTTCTACAGAACCAAAATTAATTGAAATTAATTCTTTTTCTTTGATACAAGGTATATTAATCACATCTTTATCCAATAAAAGTAATTGCTGATTCAATCCATCAACACTCGCATTTTCATTAAGGGTAACTAATGCTAACGCTTCTTTAATGGTTGTACTTGCGGGTAATTCCAATACCTTTTCTTCCATTACGCATCCTTTAACCTCTACATGGATATTCTGTTTATTGTAATGATTTAAATTAACCGGAAGAAATGATGTCAATGAAATTAATATAATTACAACAATCGAAAATACATAACGCATAATTAAAAACCTTTCTTAACTCTTAGAGTAAGAAAGGTCATACAGTTATTATTTAATGCTTAAAATTT
>CALCFG010000016.1 GCA_937900565.1 uncultured Erysipelotrichaceae bacterium | reverse complement strand
TTGCACTATTGCAAACTAAAAATGGTTTGCTTAAAAACTATTTACATCAACGTGATTTAACCGATGAAATGATTCGTCGATTTGGAATTGGATATAATGATGATAATGATACATTAACAAAGTTCTTGTTAAACAAAAATAACGATCCGAAAGATTTAGTTGCTGCAAATTTAAGTGTTTATGTAGGTAATGATAAACTCAAGGATGTTTTTGCGAATCGTATCACTTTTCCGATCCGCAATGTTGAAGGACATACGATAGGTTTTACGGCTCGAAGTATGGATGCTAATGCTTTAAGCAAATATATTAATACTGCTGAAACACCGGTTTTTAAAAAAGGTGAATTGGTATATAACATTGATTTAGCACAACTTGCTGCGCGCAAAGCAAATCAAGTAATCTTGGTCGAAGGTGTAATGGATGTGATAGCTTTTGCAAAAGCTGGCATTGATAATGTGGTATCCACCTTAGGTACCGCATGTACTAAATATCAATTAAGTCTGATTAAGTCATTAGCAACGACTTTGATATTTGCTTATGATGGCGATAATGCCGGTCAAAATGCTATTTTTAAAGCGGGTAATTTAGCATATTCTCTTGGCTTTAAAATTCAAGTTATCGCAAATAATACTAAACTTGATCCTGATGAATTGTATTTATCCAAAGGAAAAGAAGCCTTACAACAATTGGTAGCACAACCAATTGGGTGGTTGGAATTTCTTTATACTTATTTTAAAACAAGAACAGATTTTAATCAGTATGAGGAGAAAAAGAAATTTGCCGTAAATATGATTAGAGCAGTTCAACAATATGGAGATACAATTGACCAAAGTGTTTATTTTAAAAGATTGTGTGAAGATACTGGGTTTGATTTATCTTCCTTCATGGATAGTAAAAAGTCCTTCCACTCACCAGTAATTGAACAGGTGCAGCCATCAGTTAACGTAAATTTGGATAATGGGGTGCAAAGTAAGTTACAACGTATTCAAATGATGATTATATCGCAATTATTTACAGATTTAAAAGCGCAAGCCCATTATCAACAAAAGCTATCATTTTTACCAGAGATAAGTTATGATCGGCTAGCAAAACAATATTTAAGTGCATGTGGTGGGGTGAAATTGGTCCCAATGCAACAATTTTATGAACAAGTTGGTGATCAAGCCCAAAAAAATATATTAAATCGTTTAGCTTTTGACGAATCGTTAACTTCGTCGTATAATCCTAAAGCTTTAGATGATGCCATAGGACAACTCGAAAGGGAAATAAGGCGAGATTTAATCAAGCAAAAACGCAATGAATTGCAAAACGAGTTAGATCCTAAACGTAAATCTGAGCTTGAAAAAGAAATTGCAAAGCTTTATCAATTGATAAAGCCACAAAAAGGAGGTCTTTCATGAGTGAAATTAATAAAAGCAAAGCCAAAGCAATGAAAGAAGCTGAAATTGAAATTATGAAGCAAAAAAATGTTGCGTTGCAAAATAATTTGTTGAAGGCACAACAAAGTGCATTAGCAAATACAACTGAAAGTGAACTAAATAAATCAACAAAAACTAATAAAAAAGTTACAAAGTCTTTAATGGAAGAAGTGAAAGATGCTTCAAATATGGGTGGAGAGCGTGCTAAGATTGTAAGCTTTACAAAAGTTGGCACTCGTAAACAATATTATTCTTTAGAACAATTAAAAGATGAATTTAAACGTGTTGCCAAAATTAATAAAAATCTAACGCAACAAGAAATTCAAGATGCCATTGTTCATTTAGCTATTGATGACAATACAATGGATGAACTGTATGACTGGTTCGGTAAAAATGATATTGATATTGTTGATGATGCATTGGATGATTTAATGGATGAAGACGATGATCTTGATGATGAATTAATGGATGATGTTTTTGATGATATCAATTCAGAAATTGATTTAGATCATCAAAAAGCAAAATTAAAACAATATCAAGCAGGTCGTGAAGAATCCAGTGAAGCGACGCAAGCGCGTTTAAACGATGGCGTTAAAATGTACTTGAAGGAAATTGGTCGCGTACCTTTATTAAAAGCAAAAGATGAATTGGAAATTGCGCAACGTATCGATAATGGTGAAATTGCGCGTAAATTTTTAGACCATGAAGAATTGTCTGAAGAAGAAGTCGAAAAATTAACAACAGCCGTAACTAACGTTGATTTAAATGCAGAGGTTCAAAGCGATGAGGTGAAAAAAGCACTTGCACGCTTAATTATGGATGGACAAGATGCGAAACAAGAATTAATTGCTGCTAACTTGCGTTTGGTTGTATCCATCGCTAAAAAGTATGTTGGTCGTGGTATGTTATTCTTGGATTTAATTCAAGAAGGAAATATGGGACTTGTAAAGGCAGTTGAAAAATTTGACTATACAAAAGGGTTTAAATTTTCTACTTACGCAACTTGGTGGATTCGTCAGGCGATTACAAGAGCGATTGCAGACCAAGCGCGTACGATACGTATTCCAGTTCATATGGTCGAAACAATTAATAAATTAACTCGTATTCAACGTAGTTTAGTACAAAAATTAGGTCGTGATCCGTTACCTGCTGAAATTGCAGCAGAAATGGAAGGTATTACGCCTGAAAAAGTTGTTGAGATTCAACGTATTGCGCTAGAGCCTGTTTCATTAGAAACACCAGTAGGTGAAGAAGATGATAGCCATTTAGGGGATTTTATCGAAGATAAAGAAGCAATGAGTCCCGAAGCTTATGCTAATACAAAATTATTACGTAATGAAATCAATGATGTATTGGCGGGCTTAACTGAACGTGAAGAAAAAGTGTTACGTTTACGTTTTGGTTTAGATGACGGAAGAACACGGACTTTAGAAGAAGTTGGGCGTGAATTTAATGTTACGCGTGAACGTATTCGACAAAGCGAAAGCATTACGTAAATTAAAACACCCATCCCGTTCAAAACGTTTACGAGACTTTGTAGATAAGGAAAACGGTTAATGAAGTTAAGCAGACGACTTTCAATGATAGCCTCTATGGTACGTAAGTGTCATAGTGTTGCAGACATTGGTTCCGATCATGCTTACATACCATGCGCACTGGTTTTAAATAATCAGTGCGCTTTCGCCATTGCAGCTGATATAGCGAAGGGACCATTGGAACAGGCCATAAATAATATCGAAAAGTATGAATTAAACGATAAGGTCATACCAGTGTTAAGCGATGGTTTGATCAATGTTGAACCAACAGATTGTATTGTAATTGCGGGGATGGGTGTTATTACTGCAATCGAAATAATGGAAGCACAACTTGATAAAATTAAAATGGCTAAGCAAGTGGTCGTGCAAGTAAATAAAGATCCAATGACATTGCGTCATTGGATTAATAATCACCATTTTACCATTGATGATGAAGCATGCATTTATGAAGATCATGACTACGTTGCCATTTCATTTAATGCCCATAGTAGCAGTACTTATACGTCTCAACAATGCTATCTGGGACCGATTCTTCAATCGAAAAATGATGATAATGTGCGTTTATATTATCACCACTTATTTGAAATGAATACTTACTTATTGGATAAAGTAAAAGATACTAATAAACGACAACGTATTCAATGCCAATTGGATTGGCTCAAACAATTGCTTTAAACCAATAACTTAAAAAAATACTTTATTAGTATTTAACTAGTGGATTATACAATTCGTAAATCTAGCAAGTTAAATACTTTTAATTTTTTTACGAATTAATAGATGTACATTGTAGTTAATGTCATTAATAATATTAGCTGCAATGTAAAAGTGATTTACTTATGAATATACAAAACCTATCGACAAGTTATACAGTAAGAAGATTAACAAAGGCTGATGCTAATACGGCTTTTATTGGTTTATTCATGATGGATAGTGATTATCAAGGAAACGGCATTGGTAGCTTGATTATTAATCAATGCAGTCATTATTTAAAGCAATGTGGCTATAATAATATAAGACTTGCAATTATGAAAGGTGATAAGCAAAGTTATAATTTTTGGATAAAGAACAACTTTCATTTAACCGGTGAAGAAAGAATGACAGAAATTGGTAAATTATGCTTAATGGAACGTATACTTTAATTCTAAAAAAGAATATAAAAAATCATATCTACCTAAGAATGAACCAAGTATTGTTTCGATACCAAAATGAACTATTTAGCCGTTAGAGGTAAAGGTAATCCTAATGATGATAATGGGGAATATAAAGCAAGTATTGGCTTGCTTTAAGGCATGCGTATA
>CALCFG010000015.1 GCA_937900565.1 uncultured Erysipelotrichaceae bacterium | reverse complement strand
AGCTTTTTGCTTGTGTACATACGATAGGACATGCCAGAGGTTATCCAACGTATGATTTAACTGCACTAGTGCTTGAAAATAATCGTGAACAATGGAAGAGATTATTAATCAACGAATAATCATTACATAATCAGTTTATTTCAGCACAATGATATTCATTTGATGGATGGATTGGAGTTGGGCGAGTTTTCTATAACATAAATAGTCAAATAATTAGAAAGCTCATTTAATTTAGCTCGATGATAAATTAATAGGTAAGTCAAAATGATAGAAAGATTAGCACAATGAAATGTTGTGTGTATGTTAGATGATTGAATTGTACGGTTGTTTTGAAAACTTCGTATAATTAATAAAGCTTAAGAGAAAAGGAAAGTTTTCATCAGAATATCCAAACTAATAGTGAACGTATTTGCGTAATGAATAAGTTATGTGTTATAAGATAAGCATGAATGATTAAACAATATAGAATAAATTAAGGTATAGAAAAAGCGAGCTGAGCTCGCACGTTCTATACCTTATGTTTTTGTTCAACTAGTGCTAATATTTCTTGTTTCAAACGCTCAACAATTTCTTCTTGAGGTACTGTAGCAATAATTTCTCCTTTTTTGAAAAGTAACCCAACATCTTTCCCGCCAGCTATACCAATATCGGCGCGACTTGCTTCTTGAGGACCATTAACTGGACAACCCATTATGGCAACGGTAATGTCTTCTTGAATGTTATTTACAAAGTCTTCGATTTGAGCCACGATTGGCAACATGTCATACTGGATACGACCACAGGTTGGACAAGAAATCAAATTCACAACATCCTTTTTAAGATTTAAACATTTTAATAATTGTTTCGCAATTTTAATTTCCTCTACAGGATCTGCTGAAACAGAAACACGAATGGTATCACCAATTCCGTCATAAAGTAAAGTTCCAAGCGCTACGCTAGATTTAATACTTGAACCTAACATTGTACCGGCTTCAGTTACCCCTAAATGGAGTGGATAGTCAAAAGTTTGAGAAGCTAAACGATAGGTATCAATACATAAAGAAACATCACTGCTTTTAAAGCTTAAAGCGATATCATGGAAATCACATTGAGTTAATATATCAATGTGATGTTTGGCTGACTCTATCATTGCTTCTGGACATGGTCCTCCATATTTAGCAATTAATGATTTTTCTAAAGAACCCGTATTAATGCCAACTGAGTCCAGTGGAAGATTTCCTGGATTAAGCCTTATTTTATCAATGCCGTTTTTAATAACAGAGATAGCAAATGCAGGATTAAAGTGAATATCTGCAACAAGCGGAACAGGGGATAATTGCTTAATCTTTGCAACAGCATCGGCATCTTCTTGATCTAAAATAGCAAGTCTTACCAGTTCACATCCGGCATTAGCTAAGGCTTTTATTTGTTTTAATGTTGCATCAACATCTTTTGTTTTTGTGTTCGTCATGGATTGAATGACAATGTGTGCACCGCCACCAATTTGCAAATTACCGACATGAATGGCGCGTGTTTGTTTTCTTTCGATCATTTTAAAGTCCTCCTAGCTATTATTATAAGAAAATAAGGGAAAATAAACACGCTTAATGTGCCAAAATTGTCTCTATCATGTAAAATAAATAGGATAAAAGAAAAGGGGTATAATATGTCAAAAGTGGATATGGCAACTTTAGTTAATCACTTAAAGTCCAGTGGTTATGTTTATGCCGGAAGTGAAATCTATGGTGGATTAAGTAATGCGTGGGATTTTGGTCCTTTAGGTGTTGCTTTAAAAAATAATATTAAACAAGCATGGTGGAAAAAATTCATCACTGAAACTGATTTGAATGTGGGCTTGGATGCTGCTATTATCATGAATCCAAGTGTATGGCAAGCGACCGGTCACGTGGCAGGATTTAGCGATGCGATGGTGGATTGTAAAGAATGTAAATCTCGTTTTAGAGCTGATCAATTAATTGAGCAAGTAACCAATGGTGCAATTAATGTGGAAGGAAAGAGCTTAGATGAAATTGATGCAATTTTACAAGATGGATCAATTGTATGTCCTAAATGTGGTAAAGTGCATTGGACACAACCTAGAAACTTTAATTTAATGTTTAAAACATTTATAGGAACTGTTGAAGATAATAAAAACGTAGTTTATTTACGTCCTGAAACTGCCCAAGGTATTTTTGTAAACTTTAAAAATGTGCAACGCACTTCACGTAAAAAAGTACCGTTTGGTATTGGACAAATTGGTAAGGCATTTAGAAATGAAATTACGCCAGGTAACTTTATTTTTAGAACACGTGAATTTGAACAAATGGAATTGGAATTCTTCTGCAAACCTGGTACTGACTTAGAATGGTTTGAATATTGGGAAAGTAAATGTGTTAATTTCATTAAAGGATTTGGTGTGGATGAGGCAAGTTTACGCTTAAGACCACACGCAAAAGAAGAATTAGCTTTCTATTCTAAGGCTACTAGTGACATTGAATTTTTGTTTCCATTTGGTTGGGGAGAAATTTGGGGAATTGCTGATCGTACCGATTATGATTTAAAACGTCATATGGAATACTCTAAAGAATCTTTGGAATATCTAGATCCACAAACCAATGAAAAATACATCCCATATTGTATTGAACCAAGTGTAGGCGTTGAACGTTTATTCTTAATGTTTGCATGCAACGCTTATGAAGAACAACAATTGGAAAATGATAGTCGTATTGTTATGCACTTACATCCTGCTTTAGCACCGATTAAAGCGTGTGTTTGCCCATTAACAAAGAAATTAAGTGAACAAGCAACGCAAGTGTTCCATACATTGCAAAAGCATTTCAATGTTGAATTTGATGAAGCAGGAAGTATTGGAAAACGTTATCGTCGTCAAGATGCGATTGGTACACCTTTCTGTATTACTTATGATTTTGATTCATTGGAAGATGGTTGTGTTACAATCCGTCATCGTGACTCAATGGAACAAGAAAGAGTTGCAATTGCAGACTTGGTCGGATTAATTGAAAAATCAATGGAATTTTAAAAATTAATGATACCTCAAGAGACAGTGGATGCAATATTAGCTAAGGCGGATATTGTTGATGTGATCAGTAAATATATTCAAGTCAGCAAAAAAGGACGCAACTACGTAGCTGTTTGTCCTTTTCATGATGACCATGATCCCAGTATGTCCATTAGCCAAGATAAGCAAATGTTTAAGTGTTTTGTTTGTGGCGAAGGGGGAAATGCCATTGCATTTATTATGAAATTTGAAAAAATTTCATATACTCAAGCCCTAATAAAACTAGGCGATATGGTAGGTATACATGTAACTGATGTACAAACGAACAAACATAATTCGAATCCGAGATATCAATCGTGCATTAAAGTGTTAG
>CALCFG010000014.1 GCA_937900565.1 uncultured Erysipelotrichaceae bacterium | reverse complement strand
AAATGATGACGCAACTAACATTTTTACGCTCAATGGTTATGAAAAATTTAATTTAGATAATTTATTGATTACCTACCAAACCAATGAACTCAGCAATGATTTATGTGCTTGTTTTGCACTCAATGAAAACAAGCCGTTTAGTTTAGATTTAAGCGAAGAAAAAGATGGCCCACATGGTATCATAGCTGGAACAACTGGAAGTGGCAAAAGTGAATTATGTTTAGCTTTGATAGTTTCATTATTATTGAAATATTCACCAACTAAACTCCAAGTACTTATTATTGATTTTAAAGGTAGCTCTTTAGCGTTGGCATTAAAACAATTTCCTCACTTTGTTGGTTCTATTGATAACCTTTCATTGCACGAGTGTGAACGGTTTATTGTCGCTTTGCGCAAACAAAGTGACGAACGCCAACAATTATTTAAAAAAGCGAGTATAGTCAGTAAAAGTATTATTGCCAATATTCAAAGTTATCGTCAATTTGCAGCTTCTCGCAAAGACTTTCCGCAAATGGCCCATTTGTTGATTATGATTGATGAATTTGCTCAAGTTAAAAAACTTGCCAATACATTTGTTGATGAAATCATTCAATTAGCACGAATTGGAAGAAGTTTAGGAATTCATTTAATTATTTCTACACAAAAACCAAGCGGTATTATTAATGATCAAATAATGGCCAATATGCATTATAAAATTTGTTTAAAGGTTAGTGAACGCAATGATTCCATGGATGTCATTAATGTACCCAATGCGTTGCAATTAAGTAAACCGGGTAGTTTTTACTGCTTAAGCAATCAAGGATTATTAAAAGGGCAAGCAGTGTATATTAAAGACTATGATGATCTTAATCATCTTAATCATCATGGCATGATTTATGATATTATGGCGCAACGTAGAGCGTCATATACACAATTAAGTGTTACTCAATCTTACTTAGATACAATACTTGACGTTATGGATCAAACTTCATTTAAGGTGGAACCATTATTGAATCAAGCCGTGGATGTTTACCAGAATGAGCCGATGGATGCGAATGCGATTGAGATAGGAAAATATGATGATTTAGAACTAGTCGACCAAGAATCTTCTATTTTAAATTATCCACTTGATAATGTATTAATCGTAGGACAAGGTGAAGTCTGTCAAATCATCAAATCCACACTGCTTGCATTTATTTATAAATATCACGCAGATCAAGAAGTTATTAGTATTGCAACTGTAAGTGATAATTTAAATAGCTTATTTATACCCATTACTCAATTGGATTGTGTAGAAGAAGTGTTAACTGCCTGTTTATACCGTAAAGATTCATGTTGGTTAATGATTGAAGACTATCAGTCATTACTCGAAGAACATCAATCCTTATTGCAATTAATTAAAAAAGTGAAATCAAAGGTAAACATATTTGTATGTATGTTTACAACAACGATTTCACCATATATGTATCGTTTAATGGGTAATTATAGTAATCTTTACATCGATTCATTACTTGAAACCAATCTAAAAAGCATTTTCTTCCCATTGGTTTCTAAAGTATGTGAAGCAAAGCAATATTTTGTTTATGATATCAATCAACATTTCATTGCATTAAATAAATATCAAGATTCTGATATAACCTTTGCACCTACATCACAATATTTAAGTTATCAACCGCTATCTTTAAGTAAAGATTGCTTTGCAAAGGAATTATATACAGGTATCAATATCAAAGATGTTCCATGTGTGATTACAACGTATAATCGTGCTTTATTACATAAAATTCAAGTAGCTTTGCAATGTTTGAATTATCCTTTAGATAATAAAGTTAATGATAATGCAATAATGCTTATTGAATTGGAACAATTTAATGACAATAACGTTTTAAAGACAATTTATTATGATTATCCTTTGTATTTTGTTGGACCAGGGAATAAACAACAATATGCATTACCATTACAAAATTATAAAGAGCATGATTATACAAAAGCATACCGTATGTATGAAACTAAGGTAACGGAAGTAAGGTGGTTTGATCTATGATTACATTAATTGTTTATTATGCATTGAATCATCATTATTATTTGCTTGAATGCAG
>CALCFG010000013.1 GCA_937900565.1 uncultured Erysipelotrichaceae bacterium | reverse complement strand
TAGAACGGTCTCTTCATAAAAACACTTCCATTCTATATTAAAGGCAGCATGTAAATGATTAAAATTAGGGTCACTTATTTCTGCCTTATTAGTGTGACTCATAGATAAGATATAACTAAAGTTAGTTTTAACATTAAAAGAATTAATAAGGAAAATAATAGAAAATAATAGGATAAGAAAAAATATTAATTTATAAAAATATGTATTGCAATTTTTCATATATAAATTATAAAAGAAAGGTAGATAATTAAAAACTTCTTTTATTCGCCTGATTTTGGGAAAGACGACATTACTCAACTTTTCTAACTGCACAATATTCGCTATAATAATTTTTAATGAGGCAAAAGAATAAGGCAGTAATGATGATGATTTTAGCAATTATAGGCATGGGTTTATCATGCTGCTTTTTTCATTTTGTGACTAATAATCATATATTTGGTGTCCAAACCATAACGTTAAATCAATACCAACAAATAATCCAAGACAAAAAGGAGAAAGATTTTGATATTTCTTTACTTACTTATGAACATGAAAGTATTCCTTATGATCAACAAAGTAATACTCTCTATTTATCAATAGGATCTAGTGGTGACTATAAAGGAAAACTTATAGTAAGTCATGGGCATTATGCATTAGCCATTGTTAAACCGAATCAGTCAATGAATGAATTAATGGAACAAGCCATTCCATTACAACTAATTATCTATGGTAATGATTGGTATTTTGTTACTAATATTCAATTATCGTCATTACCAATAGTTACCATTGATACGGATACATTAATTAAAATTGATTACCAAGAAGGTAAGGATGTCTATTCCGCTAGCATGCATTTATATAACAGTAATGGGCAACGAAAACTTTATGAAGTTGACGATTATGATGTTCATTATCACATGCGTGGCAATGCCACTCGTTATAATAATAAGTTAAGTTACAAAGTAGAAATTAAGAATAAAAATGGGAATAAAGAAAATGTGGCATTGCTTGGCATGCGTAAAGATGATGATTGGATTCTAAATGGGATGAGTTATGATGCTTCTTATTTAAGGGAAGCTATTTCCAGGGAAATATGGAATGAAATTAATCCCGATGTAGCGTTACATATGCAATATGTTGAATTAATCATCGATAATCAATATTTGGGGCTATATGCATTGCAAGAACCATTGGATAAGAAACAATGGAATGCAAGTGAAGAAGACATATTAATCAAGGTCAATGATTGGTTGTTTGATGAATATGTCAGCGATGATCCCAATGGATACAATAACCTTATATTAAATGATGAAGATGATAAATGCATTATTGATGAATTTGAATTTAAAAATTGTTCCAGTCAGAACTATGTCGATCGATTATATATTCGTAATCTATTACGCTATATAGAAAGCAGTGAAACCGACAAATATCTTGAGTATGATTGGAATGATTGCATCAATGTGCAAGTATTCTATAACATGGTAATGGCTATTGACAGTACCTATAAAAATGCCCGATTGTTGGCTAAGCCAATGGATTACGGGTATATGATTCATCGTGCAGTGTGGGATTTTGATTACAATTTTGTCAGTGATATGGGAAGTGATGGCATTTACCAAGACGCATTCATTCCGCCCATGTATTTAAATGATCCACAATTTCAAAAAAACTGCCAGCAACTGTATCAACGGGTTGCAACAACCATATATAATGAAAAGGCAATGAATCAACTCATTGATAACTATCAACACGTATTGGTTTCCAGTGGTGCATGGCAAAGGGATTATAATCAATGGGAAAATCAGTTAATTCGTTGGGATAGTATGAATGGATTATCAGCTATTCAACAATTAAAGGAAACAATCATTAACCGTATTACATGGTTAAATAACTATTATCAATTTAAGGGAGCATAACATGAGTTTTACAGATATTTTCAAAAAATCGTTTTTGGATGGGTTTAATACAAATCTTTCGTTAATTACAATTTTTGTTGTTTTATTGGTTGCTTTAGGGTTAGGAATTTTTATTTACTTTATTTATAAATTAAAAATTAAAGGTCCTTTTTACAGTAAAGATTTTAATCAAGTTTTGATTGGATTACCCATTATTACAGCGGCGATTGTTTTAAGTATGCAAGCAAATATTGTCGTTTCTTTAGGTATGGTGGGTGCATTAAGTATTGTTAGATTCCGTAATGCAGTGAAAAATAGTATGGACTTATTGTACTTGTTCTGGGCGATATCTGTGGGTATTATTTGTGGTGCACAAATTTATCCAGTTGCTTTTATGTTAACCGGTATATTAACCATTGCAATTTTTGTTTTTGACTTAATCCCTTATAAATCCAATAGCTACCTTGTTGTTTGTTCCTTAAATAAAACGTGGGATAGTACGCAATTGCTAAAGCAATTGAAGCAATTGGATAAAGGGGTAACTTGCCGTAGTTGCATTGTTAATGCAACTGGGCAAAGCTGTATTTATGAATTAACTTGTAAAGATATTAATAAAATACAACAAATGCTTAGTGCATTGAATGAAATTGAATCATTCAATATTGTATTGAATGATGGAATGAATCGTATTGGATAATATGAAATATCGTCATGAATTGAAATACTTTATATCTGAAAGTGATATTTGCGTATTGCAACAACAACTACGCCCATTTATGGTAACTGATCCAAACCAGGGGGAATATGGCTACACGATTTCTTCAGTCTATTTTGATACACCATATAACCGCTTTTTAGATGAAAATGAAGCCGGTATTTCGTTAAGAGATAAGGTTCGTATTCGCACGTATAACCATGATTATTCCAAGGTAAAACTTGAAATAAAAAGTAAGAACAATGCCTTGTGTATTAAGAAAAGTTGCAATTTATCACCAACTGATTACCAATCATTGATGCATTATCCGTATGCGATGAATTTAAATAATTTAGATAACGAAGTATTGAGTAAAGTAGCACTTATGAATGCCACATGTGTGTTGCAACCAGTAGTTATTGTGGAATACGATCGCTATGCACTTGTGCATGATTGTGGCAATGTACGCATTACTTTTGATCGCAATATACGCGCAAGTAGTCAGGTAGAAAACTTTAATCAAGCACCGTTATGTATACCAGTGCTTGATCAAGGACAACATATCTTAGAAGTTAAGTACGATGATATTTTACCAAATTATATTGCTTCAATATTGGATACTATGAATTTAAATCAAACGGCATTTAGTAAATATCAAATGTGTCGTTTAACTTTAGGGTGTTAGATAAATAGAAATGAAAAAGAATATCGATTTAAAATTATTATTAAGATTTATTATTCCTTCTATGATAGGAATTATTTTATTCATGATTCCTATTCAATTTCAAGGAGAATGGACTGTTATTGTTAAGGTTATCGCTGATTGGATAAGCTATTATATCGAAGATATATTGCCTATTTTATGTGTATTAATTGTAACTGTATCTGCAGTTGGTGCATTGATTTATAGGCTAAATAAGAAAGCTTTTGAATATCATCCATTACTGAAAGAAATATTTGCGGTTACACCGATTTGGTGTTGTGTACGTATTCTTGGTGCAGTTTTTGTTTGGCTTGCATTTTTGCAATCAATGGGTTTAATCGCTGAAAATAGCGTGTTTGGTGTTATTGGCAATGGAAGTAATGGTGGTTTTGTCTTATATGATTTATTAACTGTTTTGGTTATTATTTTTGCCATTGCAGGCTTGTTGTTACCATTATTGCTTGATTTTGGATTGCTGGAATTTGTTGGGGCATTATTAACCAAAGTGATGCGACCACTCTTTAAAATACCAGGGCGTGCAGCAGTGGATTGTATAACCTCATGGATTGGGGATGGAACATTGGGTGTAATGCTTACATGTAACCAATATGAAAATGGGTATTATTCTGCCAAGGAAGCAGCAATTATTGCCACAAGTTTTTCTGCTGTATCGATTACTTTTAGTATCGTTGTGCTTGCACAAGTTAACTTAATGGGATATTTTGGCATTTATTATGCTTTGATTTGTATTATTGGGATTGTTTGCGCCATTATTTGCCCAAGAATTCCCCCATTATCTAAGAAAAAAGATACTTATTTAGTGAAAGGTAAGGGCATTGCTGATCAATTACCGGAAGGCTACCATAATAGTTTTGAATATGGTATTGATTTAGCCATTGCACGTGTTAAAGCTTATCCTGGATTTCAAGCTTTTATTAAAAACGGGGTATTAAATGCCGCTAATATGTGGTTTGGCGTATTACCAACAGTAATGTGTATTGGTACAATTGCCTTAGTTTTAGCCAATACAACACAAATATTTGAAGTGTTGGGTTTACCATTTTTACCATTATTGGAACTGTTAAATATTCCAGAAGCTTTGGCAGCGAGTAAAACTATGGTAGTCGGATTTACCGATATGTTTACGCCTACGATTATTGCAGCAGAAGCGATTAGCAGTAACATGACGAAATTTATTGTGGCAACGGTTTCCGTGACGCAATTAATTTATTTATCTGAAGTGGGCGGATTGATATTAGCCAGCAAATTACCCGTTAAATTCTGGGAATTATTTCTGATATTTATTGAGCGTACTGTCATAAGTTTACTGATTGTTGCGCCGATAGCGCATTTAATCTTTTAATAAAATATAAAAGCCCCGTCGAGGGCTTTTATTTATGTTTGTATGCCGGGCATGGCATATATCTAGGTGGTGAAAGTCCACTGTGGGGGCGATATCGCAACTACCAACCACTAGCCAATGTCAAGGGTGTCCATCGTAAGGTGGAATCTGAAAGAAGATGGAGGCAAAACTCCGGTCCGAGGAACACGAATCATATCAGGCACATAACAGCGATGAGTGTGCAAAACAACACGAAGTCACAAGACGTTGCGTAATAAGACTGTTATGTGTAAATATGGCGGATATATGGAGGGAAAGAGATATGACCTTATCCCGGGAGGTCTTGCGATGGAAGAAATTCCTAGTAACAACGAATCGCAAGAAGTCAGCAGACGTCGTAGTGTGCGCCAAGAAAACATTAAGTTGTTTCACTCAATGTTATTAGTAACGTTGTTT
>CALCFG010000012.1 GCA_937900565.1 uncultured Erysipelotrichaceae bacterium | reverse complement strand
TGTTAAAGCAACATTACGTGGTGAACAAATGTATGAATTCTTAGATAAATTATTCAACATTGATTTACCTCGTGTACGTGACTTCCGTGGTGTAAGTAAAAGCGCATTCGATGGCCGTGGTAACTACACTTTAGGTGTTAAAGAACAATTAATCTTCCCTGAAATTAACTACGAAAAAGTACAACGTGTTAGAGGGATGGATATTGTTATCGTTACTAGCGCGAATACTAATGAAGAATCTTATTCTTTATTAGAAGGCTTAGGTATGCCGTTTGCAAAATAAGGAGGATAATCATGGCAAAGACATCTCAAAAAGTTAGACAATCTCGTCCTGCTAAGTTCTCAACCCGTGAATATACTCGTTGCGAACGTTGTGGACGCCCACACGCAGTATTAAGCAAATACCATATTTGCCGTATTTGCTTCCGTGAATTGGCTTATAAAGGACAAATTCCTGGCGTTAAAAAAGCTAGTTGGTAATTAGAGAAAGGAACAAAATACAATATGAATATGACAGATCCTATTGCAGATATGCTTACACGTATTCGTAATGCAGTTAGCGCTAATCATGAAAGCGTTGACGTTCCTGCTTCAAGAATCAAATGCGATATTGCACGCATTTTAAAAGAAGAAGGATATATTACTGACTATACAGTAAGCGGAGAAACTGCTGCGACTAAAACAATCAGCATCACTTTAAAATATGGTGCGAACAATCAAAAAGCAATTACTGGATTAAAACGTATCTCTAAACCAGGTTTACGTGTTTATTCTAAAAAAGAAAGCATTCCTAGAGTATTAAATGGTTTAGGAATCGCAATCATTTCAACTTCTCAAGGTTTAATGACTGATAAAAAAGCACGTGAATTAAACGTTGGTGGTGAAGTTGTTGCTTACGTTTGGTAATTAAGAAAGGAATTATATAAATGTCACGTATCGGTAATAAAACGATTACCATTCCAGAAGGCGTTACGATTGATATCGCTGCTGGTAATGAGGTGACTGTAAAAGGTCCTAAAGGCACTTTAACTCGTAAGTTCAGTGACTTAATGACTATTACGGTTAATGGCAATGAAGTGAATGTCGCTCGTGCCAATGAAGAAAAACACACTAAACAATTGCATGGTACAACAAGAGCTTTGTTGCATAACATGGTTGAAGGTGTGCATCAAGAATTTAAAAAAGAATTAGAAATCAACGGTATCGGTTACCGTTGTGCTATCCAAGGTAACAAATTAGTTCTTAACGTTGGACATTCTCACCCAGTTGAAATTGAAATCGAAGAAGGATTATCTGTTACTTGCCCAAAACCAACAGAAATTGTTGTAAGTGGTATTGATAAACAACGCGTTGGTGAGTTTGCTGCCAATGTACGTGCCTTCAGAAAACCAGAACCATACAAAGGTAAAGGTATTAAATACAAAAACGAAAAAATTCGCCGTAAAGAAGGTAAAACGGCTGCTAAGAAATAAGGAAGGAGTAGGTAAGATATGCTTAAGAAACAAGATAAAAATAAAAATCGTGTTGCTCGTCATGCGCGTCTTAGACGTAAAATTAGCGGTACAGCAAGTTGCCCACGCCTTTCTGTATTCCGTTCAAACGCTCATATTCATGCTCAAATTATCGATGATGAAGCTGGTAACACTTTAGTTGCTTGTTCATCTGTAGAAATGAAAATCGCCAACGGTGGAAACATTGAAGCCGCAAAACAAGTTGGTGCTGAATTAGCAAAACGTGCTTTAGCGAAAAATATCGAAAATGTGGTATTTGACCGCGGTGGATACATTTACCATGGCCGTATTGAAGCCTTGGCAAACGCAGCCAGAGAAGCTGGCTTGAAGTTTTAGGAAGGACTTAAAACATGGATAAGAAACCAGTAAGAAAATTTAATAAAGGCGATAATCGTAGAGAAAAAGAGTTTGAAGAAAGAGTCGTTGTCATCAACCGTGTTTCTAAAACAGTAAAAGGTGGTCGTAAGATGCGTTTTGCTGCCTTAGTTGTTGTTGGTGATCGTAAAGGTAGAGTTGGGTTTGGAACAGGTAAAGCAAACGAAGTTCCAGAAGCAATTAAAAAAGCAATTGAAAATGCGAAGAAAAATGTGTTCAGAGTATCACTTGTTAATGCTAACAAGACGATTCCTCACACAGTTAAAGGTCACTTTGGTGCCGGTGAAGTATTATTAATGCCAGCTGTAGAAGGTACTGGTATTATTGCTGGTGGTGCAGTGCGTAGCGTATTGGAATTAGCTGGTGTTGGTGACGTATTGAGTAAATGTATCGGTTCTCGTACGCCAATTAACGCTGTTCGTGCAACAGTTGATGCATTGCAACAATTGAAAACGATCAATGGTGTATCCAAAGTTCGTGGTAAAAAATTCAGCGAAATTCGTTAAGGAGGAACTTGAATGAAATTACATGAAATGAAATATACTGAAGGTTCTCGTCCTTCGAATTGGCGTGTTGGTCGTGGTCAAGGAAGTGGTAATGGTAAAACTTCTGGTAAAGGAAACAAAGGCCAAAACGCTCGTAGCGGCGGTGGTGTAGCTATCGGTTTTGAAGGTGGTCAAACACCGATTTACCGTCGTTTACCAAAACGTGGATTTACTAATTTTACACGTAAAGAATATGCGACAGTTTCTATTTCAACTTTAAATCGTTTTGAAGATGGTGCTGTTGTTGACGCTCAAGCATTGTTAGACGCTAAAATTTTAAAGAAAACATTGTGTGGTGTTAAAGTTTTAGGTGAAAACGGTGAAAAATTAGAAAGAAAATTAACAGTTCGTGCAAGCAAATTCTCTGCTAGTGCGAAAGAAGCGATTGAAAATGCAGGTGGAAGCGTAGAGGTGATCTAATGATCAACACATTTACGTCTTTCTTCAAGAGCAAAGAAATCCGTAAGAAGATATTCTTTACATTAGGCATGTTACTTGTTTACATGCTTGGTAAAGCAATTATTGTTCCGGGTGTGGATACAACCGTATTGCATGCCTCATTGTCCAGTAACTCTTTGGTAGGGATGATGAACTTATTGGGAGGTGGAGCGTTAACAACGTTCTCCATCTTCTCAATGGGGGTTGGACCATACATAACAGCAAGCATCATTATTCAATTATTGAGTATGGATGTTATTCCTTATTTAACGGATTTAGCAAAAGAAGGGCAAAGTGGAAGACAAAAAATGGATCGCATTACACGTTATCTTGGGGTAGTGCTCTGTTTTGTACAAGCTTTCTCGATGACTTATGCATTTGATAAAGCGTATGGACTTGTAACAAGTCCGTCAATTTTTACGTATTTTTACGTAGCAACTATTTTGTCCGCAGGAACGATGTTCTTGTTATGGATTGGTGATCAAATCACGTTGCATGGTGTTGGCAATGGTGTTTCGATGATTATCTTTGCTGGGATTGTGTCTACGTTACCATTTAGTTTTGTAAGTATGTACCAACAAATGGCAACTGGAGGCGCAAGTGCTTTAATCCAATTCTGGTTATATATTGTATTGTATTTGGTAATTATTATTATTGTCATTGTTATGCAATTGGCAGTACGTAAAATTCCAATTCAATATTCAGCAGGAACTGGTCACCGTGGTGGTAAAGATGATATGAATCATTTACCATTAAAAATAAATAGCGCTTCAGTAATTCCGGTTATTTTTGCGCAAAGTATTATTACAGCACCACAAATTCTAGCAACATTTTTATCAAATAATGCATTCTTGACTAAGTTGGGTCAATGGTTAAGTCCGACTCAACCAGTTGGTTTGATTATTTATACGATATTAATTGTGCTATTCACATTCTTCTATACTGAGTTGCAAGTTGATCCTGAAAAAATTAGTGAAAACTTGCAAAAGTCCAATGCTTATATTCCACTTGTTCGACCAGGTGCGGATACAAAGCGTTATATTTCAACGGTTTTAAATCGTATTACAGTATTGGGAATGTTGGCCTTAGTTTTAGTAGCGGTACTTCCGTACTTGTTACCAATGATTACTGACTTACCAAGTGCATCAATGATGAGCATTGGTGGTACAGGAGTTATCATTGCTGTAGGGGTAGCAATGGAAACTGTCAGTCAATTAAAAGGTCAATTAACTCAAAAGAGTTATAAAGGATTCTTTAAATAATATAAGTTTTTTTGCCGACCATTTTTGCATGGTCGGCAAAAGGCTTGAATTTTAACTGATATTTATAAGGGGAAATTAAGCGATGAATATTATAATTATGGGGCCTGCCGGTAGCGGTAAGGGAACAATTTCGAGTACGATTGTTGAAAAGTATCATTTAACACACATTTCAACTGGAGACATGTTTCGCTATCATATTTCCAATAATACAGAATTAGGACAATTGGCCCAACAATATACCAATGCGGGTAAATTGGTTCCAGATGAAGTTACGATTGAAATGTTAAAAAATCGTCTCGCACAAGATGATGTTAAAAACGGTTACCTATTGGATGGGTTCCCAAGAACACTTGCGCAAGCAAAAGCATTTGAAGTGTTGAGCAAAGAAATCAATCAAGAAGTGGATTGTGTATTGTCATTGGTATTGCCATTAGATTTATTAATTGAACGCATTACTGGACGTCGTGTGTGCCCAAATTGTGGCGCAAGTTATCACATTAAAAATGTAAAGCCAAAACAAGATGGTATTTGTGATGTATGTGGTAGTGAATTGATTCAACGTAAAGATGATACAGAAGAGAAGCTAATGGTACGCTTGAGTGAACACGATCGTAACACCGCACCAGTGATCAAATACTATGATTCAATTGGTTTAGTGCATGAAATTGACGCATCTTTATCAATAAATGACGTAAATGCGCAAGTTTCTGCAGTTTTAGATTCCTTAAAGCACAATTAATTTGATATAATTAATTACGCTGTTTTAGGAGGATCAATGGGAAAACAGGATAGCATAGAATTAGAAGGTATTGTTGAAGATACATTACCTGGTGCAAGCTTTAAGGTGAAATTAGAGAATGGACATAGTATCATTGCTCACGTTTCTGGTAAAATCCGTATGCATTACATTCGCATCTTACCAGGGGATAAGGTTACTGTGGAAATTTCACCATATGATTTAACACGTGGGCGCATTACATTTAGACACAAATAGTGTCGGGAAGGATAGATGAGTTATGAAAGTTAGACCATCAGTAAAACCAATTTGCGACAAGTGTCGTGTGATTAAACGTAAAGGAAAAGTCATGGTTATTTGTGAAAATCCAAAACACAAACAACGTCAAGGCTAATTAAGAAAAGGAGAAAGTTAGATATGGCTCGTATTGCTGGAGTAGATATTCCAAATAACAAAAGAGTGGTAGTTTCATTAACGTATATCTACGGTATTGGATTACCAACAAGTCAAAAAATCTTAGCTAAATGCGGAATCAGTGAAGATATCCGTGTTAAAGACTTAACGGATGACCAAGAAAACGCCATTCGTAAAGAAGTTGAAAGCATTAAAGTTGAAGGTGACCTTCGTAGAGAAACACGTTTGGAAATCAAACGTTTAATGGAAATTGGATGCTATCGTGGTATCCGTCATAGAAAGGGTCTTCCATGTCGCGGACAACGTACTAAAACCAATGCGCGTACACGCAAAGGACCAAGACGTACTGTTGCGAATAAGAAGAAATAGGAATAGGAGGATCGCATTATGGCAAGTAATAAAGCAAAAACAACTTCACGTAAAAAACGTGTTAGAAAAAATATTGCAAAAGGTGTGGCTCACATTCATTCAACATTCAATAACACAATTGTTACTATTACAGATGAAAAGGGTAACGCCATTGCTTGGTCTAGTGCTGGTGCATTAGGCTTCAAAGGTAGTCGTAAATCAACTCCATTTGCTGCGCAAATGGCTGGTGAAGCGGCTGCAAAAGCTGCTGTTGATCACGGAATGAAAACAGTAGAAGTAAACGTTAAAGGACCTGGTCCAGGAAGAGAAGCTGCAGTTCGTTCATTGCAAACTGCTGGATTAGATGTTACTGCAATCAATGACGTAACACCAATCCCTCACAACGGATGCCGTCCACCAAAACAACCTCGCGGATAATTTTTAAGGAGGAATAACATGCAAAAATTTGAGCGTGCCAGCTTTAAGGTTCAAGAATATGTAGAAGATGCTCATTATGGTCGTTTTGTCATCGAACCATTGGAAAGAGGTTTCGGTGTAACGATTGGTAACGCATTGCGTCGTGTTTTATTGTCTTCATTACCAGGTGCTGCGGTATTTGCAATTAAAATTGATGGCGTATACCATGAATTTACTTCATTACCTGGGGTAAGAGAAGATGTTACAATGATGATTTTGAACTTAAAACAATTAATTTTGGAAATTGAAGGTGACGATATTTACACCTTAAAAATTAATTGCAAAGGACCTGGTGTCGTAACCGCTAAAGATATTCTTTGTCCATCTGAGGTTACCATTCTTAATCCGGACTTAGAAATTGCACACTTAGAAGCGGATGGTGTGTTAAATATGGAATTACGCGCTAAAAATGGACGTGGTTATTATGGTGCTGATGCCAATAAAGCTTACTTCCAAGCAGGTAATCCTACAGTTGGTATGGTATATACTGACTCTATCTATACACCAATCAAACGTGTTGGCTACAATGTAGAACCAACTCGTGTTGGTCAAGATACTAAATATGATCGTTTGATTATGGAAATTGAAACTGACGGTTCAATCACTCCACAAATGTCTTTGGCATTAGCTTCTCGTATCTTAATTGATCATTTGGACTTATTAACTAATGTACAAGATGCAGTTAAAGATATGGAAAACTTAATGAAAGAAAGTACTGGAGAAACAAGTACTGTTGGTGCTGTTGTTCCAATTGAAGATTTAGATTTATCAGTACGTAGTTATAACTGTTTAAAACGTGCTGGCATTAAAACAGTCGAAGAATTAACGCAAAAGAGCGAAGATGATATGATTCGTGTGCGTAATTTAGGTAAAAAGAGCTTGAAAGAAGTAAAAGATAAATTAGCTGAAATGGGCTTATCTTTCAAAAGCTTCAATTAATTATTAAGGAGAAATAGTCATTTATGTGGAATCGTAAATTCGGACGTACTGCAGATCACCGCAAAGCGATGTTACGTAATTTAGCTACTTCTATCATTTTAAATGGTAAAGTGGAAACTACTTACCACAAAGCTATGGATTGCCGTAGTGTTGTGGATGAATTGATCACATTAGCTAAACGTGGTGATTTACACGCAAGAAGACAAGCTGCTGCTTACTTACGTAATGTTTGTGATGAAAAAACAAACCAAACAGCAGTACAAAAATTATTTGATGAAATTGGTCCTCGTTACGCAAGTCGTAATGGTGGATATACTCGTGTTGTAAAAACTGGTAGCCGTCGTGGTGATAATGCCCCTATGGCTTACATTGAATTAGTTTAATAACACATTTACAAAAGGATTCTTGAAAATCAAGAATCCTTTTTATATACTCTAAGTGATGAAAAAGATACTTTTAGGGGGATTGGTTGCATTGCTTTGTGGGTGTAACCGAAGTGCGCATGTTGTACCCAGCGGCAGCGATGGCATCGAACAAGAATACAGTGATCCAATTTATTATTACGACATGGATGTATACCAAACACTTGATTTAACAATTGAAGATTACATTCAGCAAGCATTGGATAGTTTTGTTAATGATAAGGATATTTTACCTTCCAGTATGGATGGTCAAGGAAATATTACTTGGGAAGTTATTAGTGGTAATGTTACCATTGATGAACATAATCAATTACTTAAAACAGAAGCCGCCATTGATAATGAACCCATTCAATTAAAAGCCTATTATTCTGATGAATATACGCAAGTGGAAGTAGTTTGTGAACCTAATATTTGTTTGGATGAATATGTGGGTTATTTATTGAGTTATTTCACGCATGATGGATCACAATCGCAATCGTTAAAACTTGCATTTACATATGATGGATTAACCTGGTACCCAATTAATAATTACGAGTCAGTTTATCAACCAGATTTTGGAACGAAGGCATTGCGTGACCCTAGTTTTATTCGACTTAAAGATGGGGGATTTCAGTTAGTTGGAACTCAAGGATGGAATAATCCAAGCATTTATACGGCAAAAACTGAGGACTTTATTCACTATACGGATGAAAAGCTTGTGGATGTTAATGTCAGCAGTGAGCAATTACCATTGAAGGAAACGCAAGCATGGGCTCCTGAAGGATTTTATGATTATCAAACAGATCAGTATTACA
>CALCFG010000011.1 GCA_937900565.1 uncultured Erysipelotrichaceae bacterium | reverse complement strand
TTATTATACGCTATTTCTCGTCAAAAATCAACCATTTGTTGTGACAGAGCCTTTATTTATAACTTAAACGCAATTATATGTATATTAACGGATTTATCGTTTGCTTTAGTTACTGGTGAAATCGGTTTTAGTTTAAATAGTTCCTATTATTATCTAGATGTATTAACAACAAAATTAATTTTACTAATTGTTATGCTATTGATTAGCCATACCCAATTAAAATCATTTGAAAGCCTGTTTAATACTAAGAAACAAATAGTACTTTTCAGTATAAACTTAGTAATCTTTATATTAATGATTAACTTTGGATATATTTATTATTTGAACAATTTCTTAAATCAAACACAATTAATATTTATAACGGTTTTGCTCTTTAGTATCTATACAATCGCTTTATTGATTGGATATATAATGTTTAATACCATCAAACAAAGCATACTGGAAAAGAAGCTAATCTTTTCTCGCTACAATATCGAGTCTAATAAATCTTTATACGCTAACTACGTAAACTACAACAATAAAATGCATGATACGATTCATAGCTTAAACGCCTCAAAAGAATTAAACAACATTAATTCAGATGAAGCTATTATTCAAGTCGTGGATAAAAGTATTGCAACACTTACAGAATGTCGAAGGTTCTACATTAACTACCAGCCACTAGACATTGCATTAAACAATATACCGTCCTATCAAGACGTCCGGCTAACAGTAAAAACATTAACTAAACCAGTTATTGATGACGGTACCGCCTTTAGAGCTTTCATTCTTTTATTTCAATTAATAAAATTAGATAAAGATTCAACAGTTTATATCGAAATCTTTAGCAAATTTCAGTTATGGAATTTAAGAATGATTGCGCAAATCAACTCAGTTGATGAGCTTTATTTGGTAATCAAAGAAATCGAAACGATTATCCTTCCATTTAAAGGTCATATTATTAGTCAAGAAACAGAGGATTCATGCTATATAGTTCAGATTATTTTAAAAGACAACCATGAAAATAACAAATAATTTACCAGTTCTAGATCGAATTATCCTATCGATACATACTAATCGACAAAATATTGGTACCTACTTTGGTCACTTCGATTATGATAAGTTTGAAAAAGAACTTATTGAAGCCAATAATAAAGTTAAAACTGTGACGAAACCATAATTTTTAACGCGTCAAAGCGCCTTAATTATTACAGTTTATTTAAATTCATGACTATATTAAACGCGGATAAACGTAGTAAGGAATTACAACGATTATCCGCGTTTAATATAGTTAATTAGGTTAATTCTCTTAATAGATAGTTAAGATGTTCCTTAACATCGTATGTTTATATTTAAAGCCTTTTATTATCTATTGAGCAGCTTGTTTTAAGCAATCAACAACTGCTTGTTGAATTCTTCCACTTGTCAATGATGCACCACTTACTGCATCAACATCAACGGAATTTGCTTCAACAATTGCATTAGGTAATGTTTCTAAAGCAGCATCAGCAACACCAGCCGTTTCATGTTGTTCAACGATTTCTACATTATTAATCTTTCCGTCAGTAATCGTTGTTTTAACAATCATTTTCCCTTCTTGCCCTTCAACTGATGCTTCATATTCACCATCCGTTAACGGTTGACTCATATCAAATAATGACTCATTGGATTCAACTTCTTCCTTAACTTCTTCAACCAATTCACCATTCATATATTTCAAAGCAGACTGTGCTGCAATACGACCAAATGTAATGGCATTAGAGATTGTGTAACCATTAGAGTTCGTTACAGTTGTCACTTCCCCTGCTGCAAATAATCCTGGAATTGTTGTTCCATCCAAGCGAGTTACTTGCGCATTGGCATTTTTAGTGATTCCACCATGGCAAACACTCGAAAAGAAAGTTGTTTGTAACGCATAGTAAGGACCGGTAGAAAGTGGAAACCACATTGGTGAAGTCCGATTAAATTGGCTATCTTTTTGATTAGCACAATCTTGATTCCATTGATTCACAGTTTCCACTAACGCAGAAGCATCCACATCCATTTTTTCAGCCAACTCTTCTAAAGTATTCGCATATACGACACCCGTATAATCTTTCATCTTATCGTTAATACCCATCATTGTTAACGATGCTTCATCTGCCAAACTCCAGAAGTAATCAACACCAGTTCTTCCATAAAGATCAATAACATCATCCTTAATTTCTTGATTATACGTTTGTGCAGTTCGTTTTTCATCCATAAAACGTTTTCCATCTTGCCCAACAAAAATGGTAAACATATAAGGGTTTTGTCCTGTAGGATTGTTATATTCTCTTAAGTATACTTGCAATTGATCTAAATTTTGTACGCCAGCACCAACTTTGGTTGCCATCACTAAACCATCACCCGATTGATTGGTAAAGTTAGATATCTGGAATACTCCGTTTTGTGAAGCAGCATTTGTAAACAACTCATGATTTGCGCTATAACCACCAGTCGCTAATAAAACTGCATCTGCTTTAATACGCGTAACTTGTCCATCACAGATTGCTTGGGCACCCACAACCTTTCCATCGTCAACAATAAGTTCAGTTGCACTTGTATTTAATTGAATTTCAATATTTTCTCTAGCTTCCAATGCCTTTGCAAAAGGTTCTTTCATTCCTGCACCTTCACCTTCAACCAAGTGAATGACTGGATATGTCCCATAGCCGTCTTTAACAACGGTTTCACTTTGGAATTGAACGCCAATTTCATCAATTAACCAATCAATAGTTTCCCCAGCTTTACCGATAGTTAACCGCGTTAAATCTTCATCTAATATATAATGCTTTTCTTGCATTTGTTCGGCAATAATATCTTCGATATCTACTTGTAAATTTTTTTCCTTTGTAATTTGGGTGTCCACGCCACCAAGAATACCACCAGAGTAAAATGCTGCACCACCCAAATTACCTGTTTTTTCTAAGACCAATATATTTTCAATACCTTGATCAGCAGCTTCAATTGCACTGCTCAAACCTGCTACTCCACCACCTAGCACTAAATAATCAACTTCTCTATCAAAGGTAGCGTTATTTGCACTTGGTTGCGCTTTATTACTTGACGAACATCCAGCAGCCAAACTTAGCGCCAATGAAATTAAACCAATTTTCTTAATTACTTGCATAAATTTTCTCCTTATCTATTTGTTTAAGGAAAGTATTAGCAATCCTGTGACTAGCTAGTCAAGTGCGAAATTTCACAAGAAAAGCTGAATAAGTCTGCTTATATCATAGATATTGTTAAATTACTAACTAAAGTGTTGAATTAACCATTCCCTAAGGGTATACTTTGGTCAGGTATCTGATATGAAAATTCAACAATTCTGTGATTTAACGCATTCGACGAAAAAGACAATCCATTATTACATTGAACAAGGTTTATTAACGCCTTATCAAAACGATGAAAATGGGTATTATGAATTTAATGAAGCCGATATAAAACAAATGGAAATCTTGCAAACATTGCGTTTCCTTGATTTATCCATTCAAGAAATCAAGGAGTGCTTAAAATACCCAACACTTACTAATTATTTTCTACATCGTCATATCCATGATTTAAAGATTGATATTCAAACAAAGGTACGAAAATTAAATTATATCTATAATTATCTCGAACAAATTCCACCCAATGCCACACCCAATAATTTATTAGATTGCACATTATCCCCAAATATCAATGATCAATATTCTCTCATTGATTCACTTTTCCCAGAAATTGACGCACGAATGATTGGCATAATCATATTTGCACCATTTCTTGCAGGTGAAGTGAGTGAGTATCATGTCTATCTTTGGGATAAAATTAGTGATGAGCTCACTGTTATCCTTAATGACTGTTTACCATTTTATCAACGTTTAATTTATACCTTAACACCAAAACAAATCATTGAAGCAACATCCGCTACATTCTATAAATTCAAATTAGTACTTGATACGAACAATATTGAATCATTATCAAGTCAGTTGATTGAAAATATTCGTTTATTTATAAAAGATGATAACTACGCTAACCTATGGAATGCGATTTATCAACCCTTGCTCTATCCTTTATTTAGAGTAAATGGTTCCAAATTTATTAAGTTATTAAAGGAATATAGCAATAACTTTAACGGTATAGGTACCAACCTAAAACTAATCATTGATACAACGTATCAAACATTAAAATACACTCCACTGATGAATCAACTATTTGCTAAACTAGGTACGAATATTACCCTTGATGACTCAGATCATTCCGATTTATTCCTTATGTTCTATTTTTTTGATTCAATATTTACTCAACTTTCCTATACAACTTATCAAAGCAAAATCTTTATAAAATAAATCCCGTGCTTTCTGTTTTTTTAAGAGCACGGGATTTGTATTTTATCTTTAAACAATCATTAGTACAACATAGAACCATAATTCCTTCGACAAGCAATCTCACTTACAGGGAGTACCATTTAGATTATTAACTACCGAAAATATTGATGTTTTACTTGGACTTTGTAGATTGGAAGATTTTATGTAAATAAAAAGCATCAGCGTGTAACTGATACTTATTTGAGATTTTGAATTGTATACATTAATATACTACCGGCTACTGCAACATTTAATGATTCAAAGGCACTCATTTCAATTTTGACACCTTGTTGGCAGGCATCTACCACTTCATCAGGTAGCCCTTGACCTTCATTTCCTAAGATAATGGCTACCGGTAAGTGGAAATGAGTTTCCATTAATGGTTTAGCTTTATGTAAACTTGTTGCAACTGTAGAAATACCAAAATCATGGCACTGGTGAATTACTTCGTAAATATCTTTTGCTTGAATAATCCCTACATGAAACAATGCGCCTTGACTACTGCGTATTGTTTTATCATTGTAAGCATCCACACAATCCACTAATATGCATTGGGTAAAACCAAATGCATACGCACTACGAATAATTGTTCCTAAATTTCCAGGATCTTGCACTTGATAACAAATGCACGTATTACCCACCGTTAAAGCTTGATCATTTAACGTACAAATAGCGACTATGTTTGAATGACTTTGGGTGTCACACAAAGCATCCATTACTTTATCCGATACAACTTCTATGTTACCAAAAGTAAATGCAGGTTGGTAACCTTGACGCACATAGATTTTAAAAACACGTGAAGCATCCAATGCTTCTTGCACCAAATGCTCGCCTTCAATTAAGAATTGATGCATTAAATGCCGATACTTCTTTTGTTTTAATTTAAGTGCCGATTTAATATATTGATTACTTAATGATTCTATCATTACCTTCACCTTGTTGTTGATAATAACTATAGGCCAAAACCGCGGTCGCACTGGCGGCATTTAATGCGTTTTTAAAATCCAGTGCGTATGGAATATAGACATTATCATCCACTTCATTTCTTACTTTTGAGCTAATACCACGCATCTCTCCACCAATAACAAGCAACGTCTTTTGATGCCATGAATAGTTGGTACATGCAGTGGCATTGTTGCGATATGCCGCAACAATGCGATAACCATTCGTTTTCATTTGGTTGCAATAATTGGCACAATCATTAGCAAATACAATATCCATCTTTTCATAAGCACCCGCACTGCTTTTTAATAATTGCACTTCACCTTTACTTAAATCACGGTTAGGTAAAATAACACAGGTGCAACCAAATGAATATAAGGTGCGTAAGCAATATCCTAAATTAAATGGATCTTCAATACCTTCCAATAAACACATTAAATTACTTGGAGGATCACAATTAAAATCAGTTCGAGTTTGTGCTTTTAAACAAACACCGCCGCTAGTTTTACCAATCCCTAGATTATTAAATTGTTCTTCAGTTAAATACGTAATAGGGATATTACGTTTTCTTGCGAGTGCAACAATATAGCCGATATCTTTACTGCGTTTACCATCCAATAAAAGCAATTCATCAATTAAACGACAATTGTTTTCAAGGATAGACTTAACCGATATATTACCTTCAAATATCATAGTCGAATCCTTCGCATCATATCATTCACTTTACCGATACCATTGGCTTTTACCCATACATTTTCCATTGGTTGATACGAGCGTTGCAACACTTCATGGTCACTGTCCCTAACAATTTGTTCAATGGTCATACTGATCGGTTCATGGTAAGGGCCGAAGAATTCAATCGTATCATTAACACAGAATACATTACGCGATTGAACTAACATCCAATTATCTTTAATATCGAGCACTAACCCAACAAAGTCATGGGTAACACCGGCACCATTAATACCGTATAAGTGCATGGATTCATCCACACATTTACCGTAAAATCCTTCACCTGTTGGTCGATTCTCTGCCTTTTTTAATTCGTTTTCATAATATGCCAATCGCTCATCACTTAATTGATGACCACACGCTGCAACCTCATCAATTAAACGACGATACGTTTGCACGACTGTGGCAACATAATAAGCAGTTTTCATACGGCCTTCAATTTTTAATGATGCCACATTAGCATTCATTAAGCTATAAATCGCACGCGGCGCAGCTAAGTCTTTACTGCTCATTGAAAACAAACACGCAGGATCTGATAACTCCTGATTGTTATTGAATAAATGATATTTCCAACGGCAACTTTGAGCACAACCACCACGATTGGCATCGCGATTGGTCATAAAATTACTTAATGTACATCTACCGGAATAATTAACACACATTCCTCCATGAATGAATGCTTCCGTTTCGATATCCACTTGCTTATTAATCGTTTCAATTTCGGGTAATGTAACTTCACGTGCAAATACAACTCGACTTACCCCTAAGTTTTGATAAAACTCAATCGCTTTTGCATTTGTGGAAGAACATTGCGTCGATAAATGTACCTCCAATTGCGGAGCTACTTTGCGCGCTAAGCGCACAACAGATAAACTGGCAACAATAATCGCAGTAACCCCAATGCGTTGCAATGTTTGCAAATATTCACTATATCCTTGTAAATCTGAATCGTGAGGAATCATATTAACCGTAACATGAACTGCAACACCTTTTAGTTTTGCATAGTTAACGATGGTTTCAATATCATCAATATCGAAGTTAGATGCACGAGAACGCAGAGAAAATGCCTTACCACCTAAATAAATAGCATTCGCTCCATAATCAATAGCAACTTTGGCTCGTTCTACATCACCTGCCGGCGCGAGTAATTCAATATTATTTCTCATTAACTTCTTTCCTTATCGTGCTTTCACTTTCCCAATAATAACTATCTAAAATATAATTGTCTTTATGAATTAATTCATGGTCATTGACAGCAGCAATGATATCTTCGATATCAATAAATAACGCACTATAAACCATTCCTAAACATTGCTTCAATTGTGCTAGCCGTTTTGGATCATACAAAACAAAATCTGTAAATATCGTTGTACCATTATCATTTTCAATGATTGGCATTTTTTGTTTTCGTGTTTCTTCAATTAAAGTTAATTGATCATTGTTATGGATTGGCAAGTCTTGATTTAATTGATGGGCATAGTTCGTCAATAATTGACGCTTACTATTGCTTGTTTTAATGTATCCAAAAACTTGCACTAAATCTTTTGTATCATTACCTAACAAATTTACTGTTTCGTCAATGCTTAACTCCGGAGCAATCCATGTACCACTATAGCCCAAATCATAAAATGTTTGTTTATCTGCACTATTAGTCACTAACGTATCTGGTGAATAAATTAAATCTTTACAGAAAAATCCTTCGCGTTTAAATTGCAAAGCGCTGTAATCAGATACCAAATACGATTTGATCACTTCACACGTATCATAGTGCATCAAAAAAGCTTTAAACGCATCCAATTCAAATTCATGAATGGGAATATTGGCCAAAGCATAAACACTGGCATTATTGGTTTGACATAACTCAATCATTTCATCAAATACAGTTTGGTTTATTTTGCCCACCCCAATGGCTGTGAACTGATCCAAACCAAATATAAAATCTTTTATATTGGCATCTAATAGATGCACTAATTGTTCCTTACTATGAATTAATACTATTTTTTTCATCGTCGTTATTTTATCACACTTATCCCTATGTTTTGTAATTTGCACTTTCGATCACTTAATTAAAGGTTTTATCAGTTCTGAGCTAACCAATAAAGCCAGTATTATTTTTACATACTACCTTTACAATCATGTTATATTTTGATATAACAAAGGCGTCTTTAATGCGTTAAGTGCCTTGATCCGGGAAGTCAAGGACGAAAAGAGTGTCTTGCGGTATTAAAGATACCCATGAATCCTCACTCATTTGCGAATTCATGGTCACGAATGAAAGGAAGGTTTATGGATATGCTTTTTAACAACAAATCACTCTCTCAAACTACCCAATTGGCTTTATTAGCCCTTTTTATCGCGTTGAGAACAATGGCGGGATTATTTCGCATAACATTGGCGCCATCATTGGTCTTATCGTTTTCGTTTTTATTTATTATGACCGAAGTTTTAATTTTTGATTGGCGTTTAGTCATTATTTCATCTGCCTTAGGAGATATATTAAATTATGTTGTATTTCCAGGGTCTTATGGATTTGCCATTCAATATACTTTATTAGCTGTATTTCAAACACTATGTTATTGGGTATGGTTACACGGAAAACGCATTACATTGCTACGATTAGCTGCCTGTAAATTATTTAATAATGTTGTATGCAACATTATATGTAATTCCTTATTAATGTATTTTATGTATGATGTTCCACTACAAGCTGCATTATTAACGCGTGTACCAAAAAATTTAATACTTTGGCCAATTGAAACTGCTGTTGCTTTTATTGGATTACGCTTTATTAAAAAACTTTTAATATCTAAAAAATTGGTAGACGCATCCCTATTACCATTTACTATTAAGTAGTGAGGCAAGTTATGGAAATTAATGAATATGCACAACTTGCCATGCGCACATTGGATAATCAACAAACAAAAGAAGAAAACTTAGTTAATGCTGCCATGGGATTAGCTGGTGAAAGTGGAGAAGTCATTGATTTAATTAAAAAATGGCAATTTCATCATCATCCATTGGATAAGGAAGCTTTAATTAAAGAATTAGGTGATGTTGCCTGGTATTTAGCCCAAGCCGCCCACGGATTAGATGTCTCTTTAGAATCAATATTATACGCAAATATTGATAAATTAGCAAAACGATATCCCAAAGGTTTTAGCACTGAAGCATCAATTTACAGAAAAGAGTAATTGTATTACTCTTTTCTGTAAACAGTATTACGTTTAAAATAAAAAAAGAGGTAAAGAGTATGTTTGTAAAATCCAGTGCAAATCAACAACCAATCATTGATAATGTATTTTCTACAGTCGCTTTATGCAAGCAAGATATTGCTTTAAATGGTAATGACAATGTCATAAATGGAACCATTGGTTCATTATATGATGAAAGTGGAAAACTTGTAGCGTATGATTCCTTCTTTAATCATTACCAACAATTAACGCACCAACAATATGCTGCTTATGCCGCAGGGTTTGCTGGTAACCCAGATTTTAATGTTGCAATGAAACAATGGGTTGTTGAAGATAGAATTAATGAATGCATTATTACACCCATTGCCACTGTCGGAGGTTCGGGAGCAATTTCCATTACTTTTTCCAGTATGTTAGATGCAGGTCAATCCATATTGCTACCGCAATTAGCATGGGAAAGTTATGCATTAATGGCACAACAAAATCAATTTAACATAATTGAATATCAAAACTTTGATGGTGATCATTTTAATTGTTCGGACTTATTAACAAAAGCGAAACAAATAATGCTCGAACAACATCGTTTGCTTGTTGTAATTAATGATCCTGCCCATAATCCAAGTGGCTATTCATTAACAGATTCAGAATGGAAAACCATTATGGATGGACTTAATGCATTAAGTAAAGATGGGCCAGTCTGTTTATTAAATGATATTGCATACATTGATTATTGCTTTAATCAACCAAATCATAAAAACTATATGCGCTATTTCAATCAAATGGCCGATGAAAATATGGCAGTTATCATTGCCTCCAGTATATCGAAAACAGCCACAAGCTATGGCTTGCGACTAGGTTGTGCATTAATTGTTACAAAGAATCAACAGATTAACGATGAGCTTTCTTTAAGTTTCCGTAAATACTGTCGCACCAATTGGAGCAATCCAAACAATTCTGCAATGATTAATTTTACGTGGTTAGTTAATCATAACCAACAAGCTTTCTTAGATGAAAAACAAAAAGCTATTGATCTATTAAAGCAACGTGCCACTACGTTTATGCAATTAGCAAAGCAATATCATATTGAGACTTATCCGTTTACCGAAGGTTTCTTTGTTACCCTAAAATGTACAGACAATGATAAACGTGACCAATTATTTGATGCATTAGTAAAAAAACATGTTTATATTTGTAAAGTCAATTATGGTTTACGTGTTGCGCTATGTTCGATAACACTTCCAACTATCGAAAAGTTAGTAGCAACTATTGCAGAAACAACCGTAGAATTAAACACATAACATAAAAGAGTATGGGCTAGATACCATACTCTTTTTCAATTTTATCAGCCAAATCTTTTACCAAAGCATGCGTTTGTTCAATTGTTTTAGCTTCTGCCATTACACGCACTAAAGGTTCAGTACCACTTGGTCGAACTAATAGACGGCCATTGCCTTGCAATGAACTTTCAGCTTCTTGAATCCATTGTTTAACAATGGATTCTTCCATCACTGCATGTTTATCTTTGACTTTAACGTTAATTAATTCTTGCGGGTAAATGGTGACTTGATCTGCTAATTGCGCCAATGTTTTATCCGTTGCTAATAATGCCTCTAGCATATGCAAAGCCGTTAATAATCCATCTCCTGTGGTGTGTTGACGTCGGAAGATAATGTGGCCGCTTTGTTCGCCTCCCAAATCATATTGATGCTTGATCATTTGCTCATATACATATTTATCCCCAACATCCGTTTTAACTGAAGTTAAGTTATTTTCTTTTAAGGCGTGGAAAAATCCTAAATTTGCCATAACAGTAGAAACAACACAGTGATCATTTAATTCACCTTTATTATCTAAATATTTACCTAAGATAAGTAGCATATGATCACCGGTTAACAACCGTCCTTGATTATCAACACAAATCAATCGATCCGCATCGCCATCAAAAGCAAATCCCAAGTCCGCTTTATTGGCAAGCACAGCTTCTTGTAAATCTTGTGGGTGAGTTGAACCACAGTGAGTATTAATATTTAAACCATTCGGTTTGTAGTGAATACCTATCACTTCCCCAACCAACTGTTTCAATACTTTATAGGCACTAACACTGCTACTGCCATTCGCACAATCAATAACAACTTTTAAATTATTTGGTTTAATATCGACACATTGGCCAACCCATGTACAATATTGTTCCAATAAATCTGGATCATACATTTTATTTCCAATGGCTTCACCATGCATTAATTCGATGTCAATTTTCCCATCAATATATTGTTCAATTTCTTCCTCTAATTTAGGGTCGCATTTTTCACCCATCGGTGAAAATAACTTAATCCCATTATCCGCAAAAGGATTATGGGAAGCACTAATCATGGCTCCACAAGCATAATTATTTCTACGTACTAAGTAAGCAACCATCGGAGTTGGACACACACCGCAAAGCAAGGCATCACATCCACCTGCCATAATACCTGCAGCCAAAGCACTTTCAAACATATCTGAACTTAATCGGGTATCTTTTCCAATTAATATGGTTTGTTTACCATTTTTAGAATAATAATGACCTAAAAATAAACCAACTTTCACTGCATGGTCCACGGTTAATGTTTCATTAGCTTTGCCACGAAATCCATCCGTTCCAAAATATTTACCCATTCTACTAGCCCTCCGTTGTTTCATTGGTATCGCCTTGTTCTTGGCTTAACACGTTAACTGTAATTGATTCTTGATTTAATACATAACGTACATAGGCGCTTGAAGTAGTTTCCAAATGAATTGGAATATCATTCACACCCGGTTGAACATCACTAAAATCCAAATATGCTGTTATATCGTTAGCAGTAATTAAATCCACATTACTTTGTGTTCCATATACGGTAACGGCAACATTAGATTGGAATCCTTCCGCACTGATTTTATAACCATTATCATTATTACGATAGTTTAACGGAACACCTTCAATAACTTTACTTACTTGATCGCCCAACGTCACATCAACATTAACTTGGTTAATACTAGCACTATTCACTCCTTGCGGCAATGTAATTGGACGCAATAAACGAGTATCCCCAGTAATGGTGGATGCATCAATACTTACCACAACATTTTCAATTGCATCCAATACACTTTCACTGGCATAAATTGTAACTGTGGAAGAATCCAAGGTAATACTTTCAATGGCCTTATCATCCGGTACTTGACCAATAGTTTCCACACTAATTGGCACCGTCTTACTAGGACTAGTTACTGGGACTGATACATGCACAGTTGATTTAGGCATTTCACAATTAACAATTTCACCACTGGAATTATAAGCCACCAATTTGGCGTCTTGTTCAAAGTCTTTACTTACGTTCGTTACATCAATCAATGCTTTAACAAATGCAATTGAATTCAATGTATCTTTACTTCCCGTTACTAATACAGTACTGGATTCAAAGGTTGGACTTCCTAATGAGTAAATGGAATTCATTTTACTTTGATTAATAAAATCATACCCAATGTCAAATTCTTTACTTGTTTTTTCTTTAATACTAATATTGACTTGATTTGGTTCAACCGTTACTTTAACACTACTGCTAAATCCTTCTGGTACGAGTTTAACAGTGTGTTCACCTTCCGTTAGATTTTGTAAGTTTGCGGTAATATAACCACTGGAGTTATATGCACTGGTAACCGCCGAAGCGTTACCACTAATCGTTACCGTAACTGTACTTGGTATACCTTCAACAACAAAGCCTTGTTTATTGTATTGTACATTGACTTGCACATTATTTTTTTGACGGGAGTATTCCATTGGAGAGCCAACACTACGAAACGTATCAAAGTTAACAACAGTAAATAAAATAACCGCTAAAAATAATGCAACTAATTTTTGATTTTTGGCATTAAAGATGAAATGATCCATTAATCCAAATAACCAACGTAATACTTTTAAAACACTATCTTCGATTGCAGAATAAGTATTACTGATTTTTTCACTTCCGCTGGTTAAGATAGAATTTTCATTATCTGTTTGTTTTTTCTTTTGCTTAGCCATTACTTATCCTCCTTTTTCGAAGAACCTAACGATGTATTTCGAATTAAGTTAATTTGGGAATCAATGGAAGCATCACCCATTAATTTAGAAATATCCAATGATGCAGTTTTTTCAAGCAATTGTTCTATCTTTTTGGATTGGTCAGCATTTTCTTTAACTTCGCTTACTTTTGACTCACCTTCGATTGCCTTATCTTCTTGTTTATCGGGATTTTCCTTCTTTAAATTACTTCCCATTGGGCTAACATTAACACTAGAGAATTCAATATGAGCACTCTTTAGTGGTTGCTTACTCTCTTCTTTATTCGTTGATTTTACATTAGGTTGGGATTTAGTTTCATTGGTAGGAGTAACTTTATGTTGTTTTTGCAAAGTATCGTAACCTTTAATTTGGTCCACTTTATGGTGTGGAAATTTAATCGAAGTTTCTTCTTCGCTCTTTTCTTGCACTTGCTCAACAACTGGAGCCACCGACTGTTCAACTTTTTTCTTACGCGGTTTGCGCTTTTTCTTAGGAGCGTCTTGTTTACGGATAGCTATCTTACTGAGCAAGCCACTCTTACTGCTCGTTGAATATTCTTTGGATTCATTACTTGGATTAACGCTGGATACAAAAGTTGACGATTGTGTTTCATCACCACAAATAACTCGCAATAAGTAATCTTTTAATTGCGCTCGGTTTACATTATAAATACGTCCCTTTTCAGTAATCGAAATGCGACCAGTTTCTTCCGACACACAAATACTTACGGCATCCGATACTTCACTAATGCCAATGGCTGCACGATGTCGTGCCCCATATTTATTCGGTAAATCCATACTGGTTGGTGGGAAATAAGCACCCGCACAGGCAATCTTGTCGCCTTCAATAATGACAGCACCATCATGAAGTGGCGTGGATGTAACAAAAATAGAAGTTAACAACTCCGCTGTCACTTTACCTTGAATGGGTGTTGCTTTTTCAATAAATTCATACAACGATTGACCTTGTTCAATCGTAATTAAAGCGCCCACTTGGTTTTGACTTAACAAGCCAACGGATTGTACTAACATATCCACCACTTGATTCTTTTCATTACCACTTAATGTTGCCATACGAGAAAATACATTAGATTTTCCTAAACGTTCCAACATACTTCGTATTTCCGGTTGGAAAACAATAATAATGACAAGAATCCCATAATTAATAAACATATCGGAAATCCACGCAACCGTTTTTAAACCCAATATCTTAGCAAGTATATTAACGCCCAAAACAGCTAAAACTCCTTTAAAGATTTGCGCTGTTCGCGAATTATTTTTTACGACTTTTAATAGGTAATAAACCAATAGCCAGATAATCACGATATCCAGACCATACATTAAATATGTTCTCAAATTTTCTAAAATAGATGCTAATTGATATCCCATAATAAAACTCCTAATTCTGTACTAGTATAACATGTTCAACCCATCCATAATTATGGAATTGTTGTCAAACGAAAAGGGAAGTTACCTTCCCTTTACCATTATTTCCATAAATCAAATGGATATAAACCTTGATCTTTATAAGCTTGAATTTTTGCAACAACGTCAGGTTTGTCTTCCTTATAAGTAACACCAAACCATTTTTCGTCGGTTCCCATCACTTCAATATCACACGCTCCCGCTTTTACCAAATCACCCACAGCAGTAGGAATTACATGTTCACATTTCATTGGGTTACCTTCCAAAGAATCATGCAAGAAGTTAGCAAATATACCTTCACATTGATCAAAAATTAGCGGTGTAAATCCCCAGAAGTTCATACTACTTAATTTTGTTGGATCAACTGGTTTGATTTCCTCATTTTCTTCGATGCACGCCTTTCCATCTTGTTTGATAATTTTTTGAATTTCCACAATTTGTGTTAATTTATTATCTTTTGTTTCGCATACTGCACGCGTTACACTGCCCGAATCAGTTAATGTATTCACTAGTGGATAACCTACCATACCATAGTGGGTTCCATTGGCTTTATTGCATAAGAAATCATACATTGTTTCAAAAGAACCTCGACCATAAAAATCATCAGCATTGCAAATCATAAAATTTTCTTTAACTTGATTTTTGCAAGCCAATAATGCGTGCGTCGTTCCCCAAGGTTTTTCTCTTCCTTCAGGTACAGTGTAGCCTTTTGGTAAATCATTTAAATCTTGATAAATGAATTCTACAGGAACTTTAGTTCTTACTTTATCAACAAGATTGTCTCTAAATGCTTGTTCATGTTCTTTACGGATTATTAAATACACTTTACCAAAACCAGCTTTGATGGCATCGTAAATCGTAAAGTCAATAATCGATTCACCATTATTACCCACTGTGTCAATTTGTTTTAATCCGCCATAACGGCTCCCCATCCCTGCTGCTAATATAACAAGTGATGGCTTATTTAAATTAGTATTCATTTTCGATATTCCTTCTTTTTGTGTACTTATTATATAACACGCGATAGAATAAAGCCATGCAGATAAGTAAAGTTATATTAAGTTCATCTAGCCCTCGACGGGCCCAATTATTGCACAATATCACCGATAGTTTTGAAATACGTGATACAAGCCTTCCGCTAGTCAATCAAATTGAACAATTGGCACTTTTAAAGGCCAATGCAGTGGAAATTTATCCCAATGAAGTCATAATTGGTGCAGATACAATTGTATCTTACCAAGGTGAAATTTTTGGTAAACCGAAAAATAAAGATGATGCCTATGCCATGCTTAGCCAATTATCCAACAATACCCATCAAGTAATTACAGGGGTTGTATTACGAACAATGGATAAAACACTAGTAAGCCATTGTGTTTCCAATGTAGCTTTTAAACCATTAACAAAAAAAATGATTACTGACTATATTGCTACGGGTTCTCCATTGGATAAAGCGGGTGCCTATGGCATCCAAGATAAAACGATGGACTTTATTAAGTCCATCGAAGGTGATTATTTTAACATTATTGGTCTGCCACTATTCCTGGTTTGGGAAATGCTACATCGTTTGGATCCACAGTATACTCCAATTCATAATGATCTTGCATAAAGAATAATTTACCATAATGATTTTGGTATTTTATAAAATAACAAATTCCATAGCCACCCGCTTCACTAAAAGCGGGTTTTTTTTCAATAATACGATCTATGGTGACAAATTCGTGATTTACTTTTATCTGCAAAGGAATAATATTCCCTAGTGAATCATTATGATAAATGACATCCACTGGATTAATCGTAAGCATTAGAAATAACCTTTTGGATACACTACGTGATCCCCTTTTACATTTTCTTCTGAGAATGGTTTATCCAATAAATTGGAACACTTCTTAATACTGGAAAAACCATATTTATTTCGTAAATCATCCATTAATACATCCACTTGACGTTTTTTATCCCGTTTCATTTCCTGGGTAATGGATTCCAATGACATTTGTTGAATATGGTCTTTGCGACTTTTTACTTGCATTGATACAGTAATTTGGCGAAGTGGTTGGCTAAAATCATACCTTTGTTGCAATAAATCGCAAGCTTCATCCAATATATCTTCACTATTATCCGTATAATAGTTTAATTTACGTTGCACTTGATACCATGCAAGTGATTTGTCACGAAACATTAAACTCACCACGTTCCCAATCACATTTTCATCACGCATCCGTGAAGCAACCGATTCACTTAATAACCTTAAGACTAAGCGAGTTTGTTCCATATTCTCCATATCAATAATAGTAGTCATACCATTACCTACACTTTTCGGCACTTCTTTGGGATCATTCACATGTGCCACCGCTTGATCATCTTTGCCATTCGCAAATCGATGCACATATCCCCATTTACCAAAACGGTTTGTTAAAGCTTCCAATGGCGTATTTGCCAATTGACCAATCGTATGTATACCCATAGCATTCAATTTTATATTGGTTTTCACGCCCACATAAAGTAAATCGCCAACGGGTAATGGCCAAACAACATTTTTATAATTATCTTCACTAATATAAGCAAAACCACTACTTTTACCCATATCCGAACCTAATTTAGCAAAAACTTTATTAAATGATAATCCGATTGATACTGTTAACCCAATTTCATCATAAACGCGCTTTTGAATAGTTTTTGCTAAAGCAATGGGATCACCAAATAAGCGTAAAGAATGCGTTAAATCCACCCACGCTTCATCCACACCAAAGCTTTCAACTCGATCAGAATATTGCCGATATATATCTTTAACTTTTTCACTGACTTCTAAATAGCGCTGATAATGGGGTAAAACAATGCGCAAATCATTGCAAGCTTGTCGTGCTTCCATTAACGATTGAGCAGTCTTTACACCCAACGGTCGACATAAATCATTTTTTGCCAATACAATCCCATGACGTTTTTCTTCATGTCCACCCACCACCATTGGATACAACCGATGCATCGGTTGTAACATTTCTTCAATTTGTGCATAACAGTGGTTGATATCGGCATGCATGATTACTCGTAGCATAAACTATGGCCAGTAAGATAATTAGCTACCTTTAATATTAATGCAATGGTTTTTCCATCAATTAATTCATTGGTATAAACCATTTGAATTGCTTTATCTAAATCAATCCAAGATAATTCAATAAACTCATCATCATCAAAATGTTGATGCGTATATGTTAAATCATACGCAAAATAGAATTGAATCCATTCAGTTAAATAAGCACTGGTTGGTATAAATTTCCCCATATCCACCCAACGCTTTGCTTGTACACCACATTCCTCTTCCAATTCACGCCTAGCGGCTTCCAACAAATCTTCCGAATAACTATCTGCTTTACCGGCAGGCAACTCTTGTAAATCATCACCAATACCATAGCGATATTGTTTTACAAAAGCCAATTGGTTTTTATCATTTAGACACGCGATACAAACTCCTGGAACATGCTCAATTAATTCCCGTAGATAAACTTGACCATTAGGGTATTCTACTTGATCGACATAAACATCAATTATATTACCCTTATAAATTGATTTGCGTGATTTAACAGGATATTTAGCCATAATTAACCTCTTTTAATGGCAGCTTGTGCTGCGCGATCCATTTCCCTTTGCTTACTTGTTTGCCGCTTATCCGCCATATTCTTACCTTTTGCTAAGGCAATGGTAACTTTAGCAAGTCCATGCTCAATTGTTAGTTTTAACGGAATTAACGTATAACCTTCAAGTTTGATTTTACTTTCTAGTTTTGCAATTTCATTTTTATGTAAAAGCAATTTACGAATCCGTTTTTCATCATGATTAAAGCGATTGGCTTCTTTATATTCAGCAATATGCATTTCTTTTAAGAAAACTTCCCCTTTTTTAATGGTGACATAAGCATCATTAAAGGAAACTTTATGAGCCCTCACGCTTTTAATTTCACTACCTTTTAAAACAATGCCTGCTTGGTAAGTATCAATAATAAAATAATGAAAATGTGCTTTTCTATTTTCGGCGATGAGCATCTTTCTTATCCTTTCTTCTGTTACTTTTTGCTTTCTTAGGTTTCTTATATTTCTTATTCTTTTCTGAATTAACTTTAGTTTTCTTTGCTTGATTTGTCTTTAATTGAAAATAACCAATAACTTTGCGCTCAATTTCATTTACAGATTGAATCGTGACAGTTAATTCATCCCCAATTACTACTTTACAATCACTTGGGGACATACGCATTTCAACAAATGGTGCATATGCAACGCAATCTTCCACTACATAATAATATGGACAGAATATATCAATACCTTGATTCGTTGTAACATAAAGCCCACTGTTCGTAATTGAACTTACCCTCGCTGTGAACTTTTGATTGATCTTATGTTGCATGTATTGGCATACTTTCATTGCGGTAATATCACGCTCCACATCCACAGCATCGACTTCACATTCGGAACAATGGGCAGCTTTAACAAGTAACCCACTTTGATCTTTACTACTGTCTCCTTGATTAAAATAATACTTCCATAAATAACGGTGCACAAGTAAGTCGGGATACCTTCTTATCGGCGAAGTAAAGTGACAATAATATTTTAACCCCAATCCATAATGACCTAAACATTCGCTTTCATAACGTGCTTTACTCATTGATCGTAATAAGCGTGCATTAATAACTTCATAGAATTCACTATCTTTAATTGAATCGAGGTAATGTTGCAATTGCAATGAAGTAGGGTGGTCGGATAAATCCGATGGTAATTGAATAACTTTAGCAATGGCTTTAAATTCTTCCATACGTTGCGCTTGCGGTGCTTCATGAATTCGATAAATGCATGGCAATTTTAATTCATTCATCAACTTAGCAACGGCAATATTAGCTTCTATCATATAAGTTTCAATTAAGTTTTCACCCAAACCATCGACTCTTTTTGTTACACTTTCCACATTTCCCTGTTTATCCATAGTAATGGATAACTCATTACTAACAAAGGAAACTCCACCTTCTTGATTATGTAAATGTTGAATAGCTGTAGCTAATTCCAATAATGCAAGTAATGATGGAACTAACGTTTCATAATTATGGATAATGGCAATTTCCCCTGCAAAGATACGATTCACATTGGAATATGTCATCCGATACTTTGATTTAATTAATGATGGATAAACCTTAGATTCAAGCAACTGCCCGTCAGTTTGATAATGTAATTCACAGGTTATTGCATAACGATCCACATTCGGATTTAAACTACATGCCCCATTACTTAATTCAAACGGTAACATTGGAATAACTTTTCCTGGTACATAGATACTCGTTCCTCTGCGGTATGCTTCTTTATCCAACACGGAATTTTCTTCCACATACGTAGCCACATCAGCTATGGATACATAAACTATAATTTCATTTTCCTTAACTTCAACGGATAATGCATCATCAAAATCTTTAGCATCCTCCCCATCGATCGTCATTGTTAATAAATAGCGTAAATCTTTTCTTTTTTCATCCAAACAAATTGGACGTGAACCACTCTTAGCGGCTTGAGAGACTGCATCTTTAGGGTATTCCAATAAGATTCCCTTTTCAATTAACGCACTGTTTATATCTGCGAATGGTGCACTCATCGGAGCAATGACAGATTGAATCTTGCATTTAAGCACTTCACCATATTCCACAATATCAAACAAAACAAAGCTATCTTCCTTAACTTGTATCAATTCGCTATTACCAACAGTAACAAAGTAAGGGTAAGAAAATAAAGTGCACCGATAGGATAATCTTCCTTTACGATTATTAACTAACACTTCACCAACCAGCGTTTTAATTTGATGCTTTAATACTTTAATTACTTCACAACTTGAATCATAAGAAGATACGCGAATCAAAACGATATCTTGATCAAATGCATGTAAATTATCACTCGCATTGCAATAATAGGATTCATTATCGTCACATTCAACAAAACCAAATCGTTCGGTTTTGAATCGATAGGTTCCGACAATAAAGCCTAAATGTTTCCGCGTGGCTAATTTATGTTTTTTAGATTCAAAAATTTCTGCTGATTCAATTCCTTGCTGAATGAGTTGTAATAATTTGACCCTTAATTCTACAGAATTAATACCTAAAGCGTTCGCAATTCCTTCTCGCGTATATAAATAAGGTTGCCCTTGATTTAAAGTTTCGATTATTGTTTCTAAGTTCATAACTCTCCTTTCTAACTCTAATTTAAAAATACAAAAAAAACCGTAGTGGATACGGTTTAGCTTAGCACATTGATAAGGATCACAAGAACAAAGAATGTAATTCCCGTAATTAATGTTAAATTGGAAATTACCTTTTCTGAACCTCTCTCTTTCACATTAGTGAAAAGGTTCAATCCGCTCGTCCCCGTAAAAGCACTCATTGCGTCACTTTTTCCACCTTGAAGCAGTGACAAAATAATTAAAATCGCTGCAACAATTAATAATAAAATTTCTAACATCGGTTTCTCCCTTCTAAACTAATGTGCTTTAAAAGTTTACGTTATTTTTAGATAAATTGCAATGTTTACGGGGAATTCCATCAATTTTGCATTGAAAATTTAAATGGATGTTATTCGTGATAATGATTTAAATACAATTAACAAGACAAATAATCCCAAAACAATCAAAGAAGCAATATCTAAACCTGTCAGCGCCATGAAACGATCTTTAATCGTTTCCTCTTGTTCATCTTGTTCGACCGGTTCCTCTACCGCAACGAAATCTCTAACTTTTAAATTTGCACTGCCAATTTTTTGACCACCCAGCAAAATATCAACTCTTGCCTTCGCGCTTTCCACACTACTGGTATCTTCAACTTCAATCACGCTGGAAATCAATGATTCATCGGTAGAAAAAGGCAGCAAAATATTTATTGCACTATCCATATAAAACGTTACATCATGTTCTTGTTCATTTTCGACAATAGTAATTGCTTTTTCACCAATCCGCGCTGCATCCAACACAACTGTTTTATAATTCGCAAACGCAAATTCCATCATCTTATTAAAATCCGAATAACGACTATCGGCATCTGGTTCTGCCATAACCACCATAATAATCTCTAAATTATTATATAAAGCATATGCAACGCTAGTATATCCAGCTTCGGGTGTATATCCATTTTTACCCCCTTCCACACGTTCATCAGCAAATTCTGTATTTTTAATCATATTAAATGCTGTAGAAAATGTTCGTTGTTCACTTTGCTTATTTGTCGGACTCATTGAATAAGACACCGTGGCCATAATGTCCCGTGCACGTTGATCTTTGATTAAGGTTTGCATAATTAACGCTATATCTTTGGCACTTGTTTTATGATTATCATCATGTAAACCATTGGCGTTCACGAAGTTAGAATTGGTACATCCCAATTCTTTAGCCGTTTCATTCATTAATTGGGCAAAGGAGGATAAATCGCCACTAATACCTGTTGCTAATACATTAGCAGCATCATTGGCACTTGCCAACATCATGGCATATTCCAAATCTTTAACACTTATTATTTCATCATAATCCAATGCTACGTGAGAACTACTGCGTGGCACTGCATCAATGGCTTCATGCGTTGTGGTTAGTGTGGCGTTATCATCTAACTTTTGCAGCGCAAGATATAATGTCAAAATTTTTGTTATGGAAGCAGGGTAATGTTGTGCATCTCCATTTTTTTCATAAAGAATCGTTCCACTTTTTGCATCCATAATAATGGCAGATTGCGCATGCAAGCTTAACGAATCCCCATTAGCTGGCGTGTTTGTTGGTTCCGTTGCAAAAATATTTATCGGTAAAATGCACCCAATCAATAAGAATGCACTTAGTAATACTTTGATTTTTTTCATTTTATTAGTGTACATGATAAACTTAAGTTTTTCCATAAAAAAAGCTCTTCGCTATGAAGAGCTTATTTACCTGGCAATGAGCTATTTTCGCATTCACTATCGTCGCCGATGAAGTGCTTA
>CALCFG010000010.1 GCA_937900565.1 uncultured Erysipelotrichaceae bacterium | reverse complement strand
TTGTTCAATCAAATTACGCGTATCATGCGGTTTTAGAATAACATCCCCTCGTTTTTGAATAACACCATGAATCTTAAAAGTTAATGGGGCCCCCGCAACGATAAAAATATCGCTGGCTTTACTTTCTATGGCTTGAGCTAAAATTGTAGAAATATCCATAATCCATCCCTAATACACAAATCCAGAATTCCCATAATTCCCTTGATAACGATTCATTTGTTGAATGGATATGAGTTCATATGCATCATCCAAAGTTACTAATAGATAAGCATACTCACTGTAAGGTACTTCATAGGTTATTCCTGACTCACTTACTTGTATATTATAACCTGATTTGGACAGTTGTTCTAATTCATTTGTTTTTAAATTATTATATATAGCCAATGCTTTATCTTTTGCATCATAATAGTCAGAAACACTCTGCGCGTATTGTACTGCATTTTGATAATTGGCGTTGGCACTTACATAGGTAAATAACGCAAAAATTGATAAACTTAAAACTGTGAATATCATCATTAATGTAGGAATTGCAAATCCTATATGAATTGACTTACGCATACTATTCCCTTTCCCTTAAAACACACACTTGATCTGTGATAACCAATTGCCCATTATCATCATAAATATCCACTTGATAGATTAAATAATCCAAATCATTATCATCTTGGATCAACTTAACATTTGCAATCATATCATGCCCTTGATAGGATGGTTTAACTTGATTCAACGATAATTGTTCAACAGTATCAACATAAAGCATGGTCGCATTGGATTGATTCAATGCATCATCTTCCAATGTTTTTGCTCTAACAAATGAACCAACCACTATCAAAGATGTCACACTAAAAAACACTAAACATATCAATAGCTCCAATAAAAAATTAAAACTGCGTGTTTTTTTCTCCATAAACTTTCCTTCTATCGTTTTAAATGTAGGGTATCACATTGCCCATCATTGCACAGTTCAAACGAAACACTACGACTATCTAAATAAACCGTGAGTTGATTCAACGGACAAATACGATTACCCGCACTAAAATCAAAACCGTCCTTACTGGTAAAACTTTCCATTAAATAGCCATCCACACAATAAATACTCGTAACATATTCTTTATCATTGATTGTTTCATGAATTTGATAAATAGCTAAATCATCGATCATTGCTATATCCATATCCAATCCAACGGATTGATGTACTTTCGTTGTTAAATAAGCAAAGGGCATACGTTGATTCTGCATTAATTCATTGCGTGTAAGACTGCGTTGATATTGTTGAACGCCTAAAAACAAGATTACAAAGCTACAACCAACAAAAAGCAATAACAACAATAAATTAAATATAATTTCAACTACGTAACTGCGCCGCATTATCCCACCACCTTTATTGTTGGCATGATATTGGAGGCAATCACCTCATAAAATAGTGAATAATTATCATTAATTACTAAACCATAATGTTTAGCTAAATAATCCAAATCATCTGGATAGAAGCCCTCATTACTGTAACAATTCAAAGCTGCCTTTTGAATTGCATTAGCATACATTTGTTTTTGTTGTTCTTTGACATTATTACCATTGACAATAATGCCATATCCGATAAAGATAAAAACAATGCATGTAAAGGCTAACGAAAAGATCAATCCTTTATTGGTTTTATTTTGCATCATAACGAGGCTAAAATATTAATTAATGGCAGCATAATGGATAATAAAATTACTCCCACCACAATGGCTAATATTGCAACCAAGGTTGGCTCAATAATATCTAACATTTTCACAACACTATTATCCACTTCATCCTCATAGTAAGTGGCTACTTGGGCCAAAGTTTCATCACCTTTACCTGTTTTAAACCCGATAGAAATCATTCGATTATAAATGGATTTAAATAGTTGACAATTTACAATGGATTGTTCAAATGGTATACCATTGCGTAAATCATTCCATACACATTCCACTTTAGATTTTAAATTGCCATTATGAATGGTTGGCATCAACGATTCCAACGCATCTTCAACCGAATAACCACTTTGAATATATAAACTTAGGGCAAAGGGAATTTGTGCCAATTCAATTTCACCTGATATTTTCCTGCTCATTAA
>CALCFG010000009.1 GCA_937900565.1 uncultured Erysipelotrichaceae bacterium | reverse complement strand
GAGAACATATAGCAAATTCTTGTGGATAATTTTTAATTGTTTCAGCTAACTGTTTATTATTAATTCGATTCGGATTATTAGTACCTCGAAATAATGCATTTAAATGCAAGCATATACCATAAAACGCAGCGCTTGATATGGGACGATTTAATTGTTCAACGATTTCATCTTTCATTTTCAATACACTATCAATAATTCTGTTATCTACAATTTTAGATAATTGAGAAAGATTTAAGGAATCACCATGATTTATTTTAAAAAATGATAATAAACTTTTAACTTGTTTGTTAATAACATCCACAGTGCTTTGAACGCTAATTCCGCGTTGAATTAAATCGTCATATTGCGATTGTAATTTAGCATATATATTAACTACATTTTGTTGCTGTATTCGTTGGTACCCTTTCGTTTTATCATAATAGATATACTCTTCATCTCCAAGTAATTGATCAATAGACTCCGAATTGTCACGATAATTTACTAAGGCTTGTTGCAATGAGTGCTTTAAATCATCTTTAACGACATAAATAGATGCATTGATATCATCCATTACACGAACATATGCATTAGCACAAGCACCTTTAATAACGTAATACAATTCTTTTACGTTATTGGGAAATTCGGCCAACAATAAAGTTTGCATACACACTTTATTTACGGTAATATTTCGGTCAGCGCTACTTGCCTCAATCGAAAAAAAATGATGAATTAGCTCTAGTCTTTCTTCTAAACTACGGTTTGCTAACGTTGGTAATTCAATAATAAAAGGTAATTTCTGCACTAACTGAGTCGATGCGTTAACTGGAACAGAGACAACTAAAAAGACGTCTCGATAATCTACTTCTTTCCCGAGATGATTGTCATGAATATAACCCGTTTCAATATAATCGTTAATAACAGCTTTTTGTGTACCATCCAATTGATCATAATTATCAATAAACAATAAACCATCTTTAGCCTGTTCGAATAAGCTCTCTGTAGTTTCATTGCCAAAAATGACGCTATTTAATTGGTCAATATTTTTACTATAATGGCGTGCATTACATTTTATAAATTTACCATTTGGTTTAATCACACCGCTTTGTTGCCCGTAGGCGTAAATTAATTGTGCAAAGTAAGAAGTGCCACAACCAAATTCATTACGCATTAATATTTTTTTATGAACTTCTGGGTATAATATTGCTGCCTTAGTTAGTGCAATAGCGTTACGTAATGAACCTTTTGCACCAACTACTAAGTCAAAGACTTTTTCAGCACTTACTTCATCACTTTCATTATTTGGTAAATAAAGCACTGGGCGCGTTAGCGTTTTAGTTAATTTGTTTTCTTTAACCAATTCATTTAATATCGCTGAAACATTAGTTCGTTGCATACTCAATAAATTCGCAATATCACTGGTTGAAATACCTTTGGGAAAATGTAGTGCACTTTCTTTTTGAATTAACTCATAAATTTGTTCTTTAACAGTTTTCATAATGTCCCCTGGTATATTTTTGATAACTCATAAACAAGTCAATTTAATATACCAAATCCTTTCTATTAATCTTTTTAACTGTGATTGATAACGTGTATGTACCTTTATACTATTAAGTAAGTGATGTGGATTTGTAGTTATTTTATACCTTGATCACTTCAGAAAGGAACTTATCCTACCTTATTCCCTTCGCAATATAACACTATTGTATCAAAAGTGTATAAAATTTATACACTAGACTAGATAATTTTAAACTTCATCAAGTTAGATTACAGATTGATTGGATATCGGTTACAATAAAACAAGAAATACAAAGGAGTGTTTAATTATGTTAGGAAATTTTGTTTATCATAATCCAACAAGTTTAGTGTTTGGTGAAGATTCCATGAGCCACTTGAGTGACTATTTAAAAGACAAAGGAAATACCATTGCATTTGTTTATGGTGGAGGTTCCATAAAACGCAATGGTATTTATGATCAAGTTATTACTGTATTGAATCAATTAAATAAAACTGTTGTGGAAGTCTGTGGTGTAATGCCTAATCCTACCTTAGCTAAATTAAATGAAGGCGTAAAAATCTGTCGTGATAACAAGGTAGATTATATTCTAGCTGTGGGTGGCGGTTCTGTTATTGATTATGCCAAAGCATTAGGCGCCAGTGTATATTGCGACGAAGATCCTTGGCAACGTTATTATGTAGAAAATAAAGATTGTGTGGATAAGTATGTACCATTGGGATGTGTCTTAACGATGGTAGGTACTGGTTCGGAAATGAATGGTGGTGCTGTTATTACCAATGAAGATACCAAAGAAAAGAAAGGACATGTTTTTGAATCGTTTCTTTATCCGCAATTTGCTATATTAAATCCACTATTCACCCTAACTTTACCACATTATCAAATGGTAGCAGGCATCTATGATATTTTCAGTCATATTTGTGAACAATATTTTAGTGATGAAGACGATAATACTTCCGATTATATTGCTGAAGGATTAATGCGCTCATTGATTCATTCTTCTCGCATCGCAAATAAGAATCCCAATGATTATCAAGCACGAAGTAATATTATGTGGACAGCGACATGGGCATTAAACACATTGATTCAATGTGGAAAAACCACAGACTGGTTAGTGCATTCATTAGGGCAAGCAGTGGGTGGCTTTACCGATGCTACTCATGGTATGACATTATCTGCAATTACCCTTCCTTACTATAAACTCATTCTTCCATTTGGATTAGCTAAATTCAAGCGCTTTGCCATTAATGTATGGGATGTTGATCCAAGTGGTAAAGATGATACAACCATTGCATTACTTGGCTTAAAACGATTGGAAGATTGGATGAATGAATTAGGATTAGTAATGACAATTAAAGAATTGGGTGTAAATGAATCGATGATTGAACCAATGAGCAAACATGTGGCACACGATGGTGGTTATAAAGAATTAACTGACCAAGAAGTCATTAATATCTTTAAAGAGAGTATGAGCTATCAAAAGCGAAAGGATTGACCTTTCGTTTTATTTTTTTAATCATTATAATTGTCATCCAATCTAAATAAGGTTATGATATCAAGCGTATTTTTAAAAGAAGGTAGTTAAATGAAAATTAGTAATGATATATATTATGTCGGTGTCAATGATTATGACATTACTCTATTTGAAGGTCAATATCCGGTTAAAAATGGCATGTGCTATAACTCTTATGTCATTATGGATGAAAAGATTGCCATTATGGATTCAGTGGATCGAATGGGAAAAGATTCCTGGTTAAATCAAATCAATGATGTATTAAACGGTCAACAACCTACCTATTTAATTGTCCAACATATGGAACCTGACCATAGTGCTAATATAATGGAATTATTAAAAATTTACCCAGAAACAATTGTTGTAGGTAATGTTCAAACATTTAATATGATGCAACAATTCTTTCATACAACAATAACCAATAAATTAGTAGTCAAAGATGGGGATGAATTAACACTTGGTAAACATACATTAAAGTTCTTATTTGCCCCAATGGTTCATTGGCCTGAGGTCATGATGAGTTACGATACTTGTGATAAAGTATTATTCTCCGCTGATGGTTTTGGTAAGTTTGGTATCTATGATGCAGATG
>CALCFG010000008.1 GCA_937900565.1 uncultured Erysipelotrichaceae bacterium | reverse complement strand
TCGCCCCCACAGTGGACTTTCACCACCTAGATATATGCCATGCCCGGCATACAAAAAAGCACTAGTTCATACATCAATATGAATTAGTGCTTTATTAATTACGACATAAAATTGCTATGCCAGCTTGCATATTTACCCCACAAAATCTTTTGAGCTAAATTTCAAAACCCACATAAGAATTTATTGCGCCCTTATTTAACGGTAACACTTACGTAAATAGAATAAGTAGCTAATTGATTCAAGAATCAATAAAAAGAATAGGATTATAAATAATTGTGCGTTAAATGATATTTTATTTAACAAGAGTAAGGTAATAACACCTAGGCATAATGGGGAAATAAATTGTAATAAATACGTCGGTAATCGATATACTGAGTCACCTTCAAAATATGCAAGTTGATACCTTTTATGATTTAATTCATAGTCACAATCAAACATAAATAGAGTTATCGCAAAATAACATAAAACAATAAACATGAATTTAATAAGTTGAATTAATCGATTATTAAACATGGTTAAGTAATATGATTGGAAACTACTTTGTTCATTTACAATACGAAACATTGGTGCATACCCATAATCCATAAACTTTTGATTAATATATGTTTGTGCCTGAGATAACGTACCATCGTAGGTGAACATATGATGGTAAACTTGACCAGCAAATTCTTCTTCGATTGGTATATAAACAATTGGAAGATTATAGAGTTGCTTAGCAAAAAGAAGCTGTTCAAAATCAAATATTTTATAATCTGGTTTTATAATTATAAGTTCAAACACTTCTTTAGTAACACCATAGGTAGCATATTTATTGACAAAATAATCTAAGTAATAATCCCCTTTATCTTTAATATTATCGGTTAAAAAGATACGATAAATTCCTGGATCATCACCTTCTTTTACCAATTGATTATTTATCAAATATTCCCAATTCCCCATGTATACCAGTTCTAAATCACTGATATTGTCGATTGAAAAGTTCATCATACCCATGCCAAAACGAAACAAATTGGTTTCCTTAACAAGGTCATTATAAAGGTTAATTACATTCTCACTTCCCATATCCGTAACCCAAGCACTGGCTACTTGCGTACCAAAGCGATACGTATGATCATATTGTTCATAAATCTGATCGTGACGATTTAGCATCGTCATCAAATCTTTTCCATGATTTATATTCGGCAAAATTAATGGCACCATGATTAATGTCACAATGAATTTACCAATATATCCTAAGAATAAGATTTCATCCAGATAATTCTTCCCTTTACTTGAAGTAACCAAAGGAATCGAAGCAATAAATACAAGTAAACCAAGACTTAATCCTTGCACCAATACTATGATTTGTATCCATTGGGATATCAATAGTTTAATAAATACTTTTAAAGTAGGTAATGCACCACCAAATTGAATCCACGCATAAAGAATTAATATCCCTAACGAAATTAAACTAATGACTAGATAATCTTTTTCAAAAATCAACCAATAAATCTTCCCATTTGAATGACCTTCAAGTTTGTAATAAGCAACCTTTTTATACAATTGAAACACTGTCAAACAAACATAGACAACCAGTATCAATGCCAAGGATAACTTAATAAGTTTATTCGCAAATAAATCAATAGCAATCGCTTCATTACTATCAAAGTTTGCCATTTCATGTTGTACATGGCATACTACGGCTCCCAACCTGTTTGTTATACCCTCAATCCATGCAGCAACATTCTCATCCAAAGTGCCGTGTAAGTTCTTAAAATAAAGATATCCGCCATTATCTTGCTGATTCACAAATGGATTAATGCTGACTACCTGTTCACTGTAACCAATATTGGCAATTTGGTATGCTTTGTCTTTACTTAGCGTAGAATAAACTTCGTTTAAATTATCTAATTTACCCTTTGCTAATAATATATATTCACTTAGAACCGTTTCATTTTTAGTAACATATAATCCAAGTTCAGCTGTACCTGAATCATTATAATTTTGCACCAATTGATAGATAACAAGATTATTTTTAATCGCTTCTTCTTCCATTACAGTATGCACAAGTAACGGATCTAATGCTGCATAATCCCTTTCAACTGTCACATGGCCCCATTGGGTATTATCCTTACTAGCACCGTAGTAATTGTTCACTAATGAAATTGAATATTGGTTAAATAAAGGAATCGCAAAGATTAATGTAAATAAAACTGTAACTAAAGAAACAATAGTTAATTGTTTTTTCATAAGAAACTACCGTTTATAATTCAATAATATTTTGCCCATAGGTTCTAACCAAAGGGTCATGACTTACAATGATTACTGTTTTCCCTTTGGTTACAAAATGTTGTAACAATTCCAAAACTACCGTTTTATTTTGCTCATCCAGCGAAGCTGTCGGTTCATCAGCAAGTATTAAATCTGGATTTTTTAATAATGTTTTAGCAATCGCAACTCTTTGCTGTTCACCACCACTCAATTCATATATTTTTCGCTTTAATTCTAAATCCAACGATACTTTGCTTAATGAATTTTCAATACGTGCCGATCTATTCTTAAGTCGTCGTATTTTAGCTACCATGTTCATGTTCGCTTCAATGGATTCATTTTCTATCAAACCAAAATCTTGAAAAATAAAACCAATTATATTTCTCAACATTTTCCGTTTTTCTCTACCTGACTTAATTTGGACACCATCATAAGTGATGGTCCCCTTTTGATATGGTTCCACTAAACCAATCATATTTAATAAGGTAGTTTTTCCACAACCACTGGCTCCATATATGACCGTCATTTGCTTACTTGGAATTGTTAGGGATAAATTATCAAATATCACGTGTTGGCCATAAGCTTTATGTACATTTACTAATTTAATTTCCATATTTACCCTTTCCTATAACATTTTTTTAAATAAAACATAAACGAAATTAATTCAATGATTACCATGCAGAAAATCACACGAATCGACGATAAATCTAAGCTTAACTTCTTTAAAACAATCAAAGATATCATTCCTAACAACAAAGGTGATATAAACCGAAGCAAATAGGCAGGTAAGCGATATGCTGATTGACCTTCATAAAATGCAATACGGTACTTTTTATGATTTAATTCACGGTCACAATCAAACATAAAAACTGTTGTGAATATATAGCATAAAACAACTAAAGCAAATCGCATCAAACCTTTAATATATTTTGAGAAAAACTTGTTATAAAACATTTGCAAATTAGCTTGTTCACTAACAATTTGAAACATTGGTGAATATCCATATTCAATGAATTTATGATTTATATATTGTTGTGCTTGCGCCACGTCACCATCAAAAGTAAACGTATGGCCATTTACTTGCCCTAAAAATTGATCCTCAACTGGTATATAAATAATTGGCAACGTATAAAAATCTTCTGCAAACAATAGATGATAATAATCATAGATTGGAAAATTTGGTTCAATATAAATGATTTCAAAATTATCATATGTCCCGCCATATTGCCCATATTTGCTGATGTAGTAATCCAAATAACGTTGTTGCTCACTACGAATATTTTCAGTCATAAATATCCGATAAACTTTTGGATCATCACTTGCATCAATCAATTGGTTATTTACTAAATATTCCCAATTCGCGACATATACTTCTTCAGGATTGCGATTAGTTTCTAACGAAAAACCAATATAGCCTGTACCAAATTGAAACATTTCTGTTTCATTTGCAATATCATTATATAAATTAACAATATTATCTGATCCTATATCCGTCACCCAATTGCTAGCAACTTGAGAACCAAAACGAAACTTATTTTCATACATTTCAAATGCACGATCATGATGAGTCATCATAATAATTAAGTTCTCTACTGTATCTAAGTGCGGTAATACCATCGGTAATAACAATAAGGTTACGACATATTTTGCAGCATAGCCAATAAATTGAATCTCTTGTAAGTAATTTTTCCCTTTACTGCCACTAAACGTAGGAACACTAGCTATGATAATCACTACAGATAGACTGAGGACTTCAACCATTAAAAGCAATTGCGCCCATTGACTAAATACCGAAATTAAAAACAACTTTAAGGTGTTCAACGCGCCACCATACAGTATTAAACTACCCATAACAATTAATGCAATGCTACACATTGTTAATAAGATAAAATAGCGTTGGAAAATTAACCAATAGATATGAAAATTTGAATGACCTTCTAACTTATAAATACTAATTTGCTTATACAATTGAAATGTATATAAACAAAGATATAATACTAAGATTATTGAAACCGCAACTTTAACCAATTTATTCCCAAATAAATTAAATGGAATTTCGTTAAACTTAATTGATGCTGCTTCATTTGGTTGAAGATGGTATGTAAAGCCTGGAATCTCATCACTAACATCTTTTACCCAATTATCAAGATTTTCATTAACATCACCTGCTAAACTACGACAATAGAACCATCCACCCGTATCAATTTGATCAGTAAATGGTTTAATTTCATATAATCCATCAAACATTATATTCGCAATACGCGTCGTTTTATCTTTACTATTGGTAGAATAAACTTTATCAACTTTTGCTAACTTACCTTTCCCCAAAAAAATTCTATCCGCCAATTGCGTTTCATTACTTGTTACATTTAACGTTGTAATATAATTCCCGGATTCATCCGGTTCAAATTTTAATTGGAAAATGACAATATTATTCGCAACCGCTTTTTCATCCATTATGGATCCTATTTCATAGGGATCCATCAGTGTTTTGGATTGTTCTACCGTTACCACACCCCAATCAACATCTTTGCCAAATAAGTATGTATAATAATCAATTTGTGATACTGAATACTGGTTAAAAATTGGAATCGCCAAAACAAAAGCAAAGAAAATAATAATGATAGAAACAACTAAAGATTGTTTTTTCAAAATTTACCTCCTTAAAGATTAAAGTAGTTAAATATCAACTACTTTAATGATTATTAATCAACGATATAATCCATTCCTAAATCACGATTCTGTAAAGCGTGCTTATGAGCAGGTAATCCTGTTAAACTAAGACCGTATTCTTTGTATTCACCTTTTAAAGCAAATGCACCACATGAGTATCCAGAAAATTCTTTCCCAACGCAAGGAGCATATGCGTTATAACCAATTTTATTTGTAACGCCAGTGTATATTACTCCCCAATCATAATTATCCCAGTAGATCATTGTTACGCGTTCATCATCAATACGCCAATCTGAAGCAAACGGCATAACGCTTGGATAAACACAAAAAATCGATAACAAAATAGCACTAAAAGCAAAATATTTAATCTTATTCCACAACATAATCATAACCTCTATCTTTATTCATTAAACCATGCTTATGATTATTCATAAAAGAAGCTTCACCGTATTCTTTATAATCATTTTGCATTGCAAAACCACCACAACCCCATTCAAGTTGATGAACACATGGCGCATAAATTTGATAATCTAAATAATTTACAACACCCGTATATATAACATTTGTTGAAGATTCATCCCAATATGTGTACCATACGCGACTATCTTTTACTTCCCCCTGCTTACCTAGAACTGGAGATATTGCACAAGCCATTAGCATACAAACACTGAAAATTGTATATTTAATGTACTTCATATGTATTCCTCCTTGGCATTAAATTCACATACGTAGATTACGACTACATATTAACATTCAAAATTTTTTATACTTTTTTATTCATCCCATATCGTGGCTATTCACACCTTTTAATCCCTAATGCCTATTAAAACAATCTAGGATACATATAATTAATATATGGAAACATTAAAGAAAAATTCAATCTGTTTAAATAATGGTCATATTAATATATGCATCGTAAGTAAAAACAATGCAAAGTTGGATAAAATCAAAACTAACATTATGACAATTATTAGTAAGCGCCTTAAAATTACATACAACATAAAATGCTTCAATAATTTTACTGATGCAGCAGAAAATAACTACTACAATATTTATATCATTAATTCAACCGCACACGAATTTAGTGCATTATTGAATGAAATAGATATATTCTCATTAAACAGTTCTGCCTTCTTTATCCTGATATCTACCGATAAATCCCTGATTGAAACAATTTCTTTATATGAAGGGTTGTTCTTCATTCGTGAAGAAAATCTGGAGGATGAGTTAGGAGCATACCTTAAGAAAATAATTCGTTTACTTTTTAAAGATAAGTTAGTTTTTAACCTGAGTATCAATCTTTTAAAAAACACTCGTAATCTTCCAACAAATATTCGAAATGATGCTTTTCTTCATATACCAATTAATGATATAGAGTATGTTGTTAAAGAAGCAAACTATTTACGAATACACTATTATTTTAAAAACGGTTTAAAAGACATATATTTCCGAAGCACATTAAAAGAGTGCTATGAACAATTTAAATATTTACCTCAATTCCTTTTGATCAACCGTGGGTATTTAATTAATGGATATAATTGCCAAAAAATAGATACGATTGAAAATATCATCCACACTAAGTCTGGTGACACAATTACTTTTAATAAAAATGATCTGAAAAATCTTTTAATAGAGTCCATACGAATTAAATTATTGGGCGATGAAGAATAATAAATTGATAAAAAAGCCTTTTTGAAATTCACTTTTCAAAAAGGCTTTGATTATAATGCTTTTATTATTTCGCTAATTCTATCACTGGTTTGAGCAATATAACAACGTTAATAATTAAGCGTTACTTTGTTGCCCTAATCTATCCATATGCAATTCATATGGTTTCATGATTTTGATGCTTTGCTTACAATCAAGGATACGTTGATTACTTGATCCTCTAAATGCAAGACTTGGATTTTTTAAATCTTCAACAAATGGTCCATCGACAAGAATATCAATGTTTTCTAATAATTCTTTTAAGTATGGATCTTTGGCTAATTTTTGTTCGATTAGATATTCAAATGTAAATCCTGTATAACACCATACTGATTTATTTGGATATTTAGATCTTACTTCTTTAACCAATTCTAATAATCCTTGTTGATTTTCAGGTTCTAATGGTTCACCACCAAGTAACGATAATCCTTCAATATATTCAGGTTCAAGGTAAGAAAGAATCATATCTTTCTCTTTATCAGTAAATGGTTCACCTGTATCAAATCCCCAGATTTCTTCATTAAAGCAATTGGGGCAATGATGACGACAACCTGTAACGAACAATGAAACTCTTACGCCTTGGCCGTTTGCAATATCATAATTTTTAATTGATGCATATCTCATAATCTTATTACCTTCTCTTAAGTAAAAAGGAGCAAGAAGTATTGCTCCTTTTTGGTTTTTTGTTAATTATAGGTGAGTTACACGACTTTTAATTTCTTTTGTTTTACCTACATTCCAGAAGTTTTCACCTAAGTAACCACATGTACGACGAGTAACATTCATCTTCGTTTTATCGCGGTTACCACAATTTGGACAATACCATTCACCATTGTCATCAATTAATAATTCACCATCGAATCCACAGCATTGGCAATAGTCACTCTTTGTATTAAATTCAGCATATTGAATATTATCATAAATGTATTTAACCAATTGTGCCAACGCTTGTAAGTTATTGGCCATATTCGGAATCTCGACATATGAAATTGCACCGCCTGAACTAATTGGTTGGAATTGCGATTCAAATTTGAATTTATGGAATGCATCAATATGTTGACGTACATCCACATGGTAACTGTTTGTGTAATAGCCTTTATCGGTTACATCCACAATAGTGCCATATTTTTCTTTATCAATGCGGGCAAAGCGATAACATAGGCTTTCAGCAGGAGTACCATATAACGCAAAGCCTAAACCTGTTTCTTCTTTCCAAGAGTCACATGCTTTTCGCAAATGTTTCATTAATTCTAACGCAAATGCCAATCCTTTTTCAGTGGTTTGATCTTCGCCAGTCATTAACAATGTGGCTTCATAAACACCAATATAACCTAATGATAATGTTGAATAGCCACCTTTTAAGTATTCATCAATCTTTTCACCTGGACTTAAACGGGCAATACCACCATACATCCAATGCACTGGTGATACATCCGCAGTAGTACCTAATAACGCATGGTGACGACACATTAACGCTTCATAGCATAATTCCAAACGTTCATCCAATACTTCATAGAAATCTCTTCCTTCACGTTTAGCAACAATGGCAGCTTGCGGTAAGTTTACACTAACAACACCTTGATTAAAACGCCCTTCAAATTTGTAATTACCTTCACTATCTTTCCATGGAGATAAGAACGAACGACATCCCATTGGTGCAAAGACGTTACCTTCATAATTTTCACGCATTTTCTTAGCACTAATATAGTCAGGATACATACGTTTCGCGCTGCATTGCACCGCTAATTCAGTTAAATAATCGTATTCACCACCAGTTAAATTATTGTTTTCATCCAATACATAAACTAATTTAGGGAATGCAGGAGTAACATACACACCTTGTTCATTTTTAATACCTTGCAAACGTTGACGAATCACTTCTTCAAATATCATTGCATTTTCTTTTATATAAGGATCATCTTGTTTTAGGTACATGAATAATGTAACGAATGGTGATTGACCATTGGTTGTCATTAATGTATTAATTTGGTATTGAATCGTTTGAACGCCACCTTTTAATTCATAACGCAAACGATCATTCACTAGTCCTTCAATGGTTGCTTCATCTAATTTACCATCGTATTTATCATGGATTTCCTTAGAAAATTTATCACGAGATCTTGCTAAATATTTACCTAAGTGACGTATTTCAATGGATTGTCCACCATATTGACTACTTGCAACGGATGCAATAATTTGAGTTGTCACAGTACAAGCAACTTGGAATGATTTTGGTGTTTCAATTAATTTACCATTCATTACTGTACCGTTATCCAACATATCTTCAATATTTACTAAACAACAGTTAAAAATTGGTTGTAAGAAGTAATCGGCATCATGAAAATGAATCATCCCTTCATCATGAGCTTTACTGATTTTTTCAGGAAGCAACAAACGACGCGTTAAATCTTTACTTACTTCACCTGCAATTAAATCTCGTTGCGTAGAGGCGATAATTGGATTTTTATTGGAATTTTCTTCCATAACGTCTTTATTTGAATGCTTGATTAAACCTAAAATAGATTCATCTGTGGTATTTTGTTTACGTACTAATGCACGTGTATATCGATAAATAATATATTTTTTTGCCAATTCATAATGGCCTTGCTCCATTAATTTTTCTTCAACAATATCTTGAATATCTTCCACCAACATACGGCGTTTTTTTAAACTTTCAATGCTTAAAATAATACTATTAATGTCAGTTTCACTGGCTCTTTCTTTTTTAGCAACTTCTTCGTTTGCCTTGCGAATGGCATTGTAGATTTTACTTGGATCGTAGTCAACAGCACGACCATCACGTTTAATAATCTTCATAATCCTTCTCCTGCTTTTCGATACGGATATAATTTTGCCACAAAAAAAGATAAAAAGTGTTGCAATTGCAACATTTTAATCTTACTATATGCGCATGGCAAAGAAGAATGAGACCCGTGAATTTATCGATTTAATTTCTGACTTCAAAGGGGTAACTGAAAAAACAGTAACGAAAGGCGATACAATTGCTGATTATCTTGAAAAAAGGGATCGTATTATCTTTTTATTGGAAGGTGAAGCTGATTTAGTTCAATACGATTCTAAAGGAAACAAATACATATTGGCACATTACTATGAAAATGATATTTTCGGAGAATTATTCCATGATATTCGTGTCTCCGGACAATATAGCGTAATCGCCACAAGCGATGTCCATATTATTTTTATTTCGCTATCCACATTAATCGAACAAATAAGTACGCTTCCTAATGCCTTAGAAATGGCACAATCCTTTATTCAAATGTTTCGAATTAAATTTCAACAACTTAATTTCCATATCGAAATGTTGAGTCAGCGTTCCATTCGCAATCGCTTACTTATATATTTTAATTACTTAGCATCCCGTAATTACCAACGTGTTTTTTATATTCCAATGAATTATACACAATTGGCAGATTTTCTTTCTGTTGATCGCAGTGCTTTAATGCGTGAAATTAAAAATTTAGAAGAAGATAAAATTATCGATCGGCACAAATATCGTATTCGTTTAATCTCATAAACATCATAAGTAGTTTACTTATGATGTTTTTATACAAAAAGGATCCATAATCATTACGGATCCTAATTAACTAATCTTTGGTTGGAAGACTATTTAATTTCAACAACTGCACCAGCAGCCATTAATTTTTCTTTAATTTCTTCAGCTTCTTTAGGTGAAACTTTTTCTTTTACTGCAGCTGGAACGCCGTCAGCAATTTTCTTAGCGTCAACTAAACCTAATCCAGTTACTTCACGGATTACTTTAATTACACCAACTTTAGATTGACCAACTTCTTTTAAGATTACGTCAACTTCGCTTGGTTCGTCATTTGCTTCAGCAGCAACAGCAGCAACAGCTACAGGAGCAGCTGCGCTAACACCGAATTTTTCTTCGATAGATTTAACTAAATCGTTTAAATCCATAATAGTAGCAGTTTCAAGATAAGCTAAGATATCTTCTTTAGTGATTGCCATTTTAATTTTCTCCTTTATTTCTTTCTAATTTAATTATGCAGCAGCTTCTTCGCTTGCTACAGGTTCGCTAACTGGAGCAGTTTCTCCATCAGCTGGTTTTGCATCTCTTACCGCATTAACAGCATAACATACGTTTCTTAATGGTGCTTGTAAGCAACTCATAAACATAGAGATTAAGCCTTCTCTTCCTGGGATAGATGCGATTTGTGCCATTGACGCTCTGTCAACAACTTTTCCTTCAACGATACCATTCTTCAAAACTAAAGCTTTGTGTTCTTTAGCGAAATTAGCTAAAACACGAGCTGGCGCTACTGCGTCATCTGAGAATGCAATCGCATTTGGACCTGTTAACTCAGTTGCTAAATCGCCAAATTCTGCCAATTCAGCAGCACGAGTAACCATGGAATTTTTATAAACCTTTAATTCAACGCCTTCAGCACGTAAAGCACGACGTAATTCAGTAACTTCAGAAACAGATAATCCACGGTATTCGCAAACAACTGTTGAAGCGCTGTCTTTCATCTTTTGTGCGATTTCGTTAACTAACGCTTTTTTAGATTCCAAAATGGTCTTGTTCATGTATTCACCTCCAACCTTAATAGTTTATGATCAATACGCAAAACTTGCGTCTTTAAATAATCAAAGACGCAAGTAAAAATTAATCGTTAATTCGTTAATTCTTCCCTCGGTAACATGATTAAGACAATTGTCCGTTACTGTCTTTGGTATTGAACGGGTATTAGTATAAACAAGCAACAATGCTTCGTCAATACCTAAATTATCAAAAAGAACGATAAATTCGCACTTTTCGAACGTTTAATATGCTTTAGGATTTGAATTAATACTGCTACTTTGTTATGATGACAAAGAATAATGAAGGGAAATAATTTAATGAAACGTATTAATTCAGATAAAGCACCCGCTGCAATTGGACCTTATAGTCAAGCTTATGTTGTTAATGGAATCTTATACACTTCAGGAACATTACCATTAGATCCAGTAAACGGAAATATCGTTGAAGGTGGCATCCAAGAACAAACATCCCAAGTGATTAAAAATATCGATGCAATCTTACAAGAAGCTGGTTGTAAACCAACTGATGTTATCAAGACAACCTGTTTCTTATCAGATATGAACAACTTCGCATCGTTTAATGAAGTTTATGCTACTTATTTTACCGGTAATCCTGCACGTTCTTGCGTTGCCGTTAAGGAATTACCTAAACAAGTATTGGTCGAAATTGAACTTATTGCTAAAGTTGCTTAAGTTTGAAACAAGTAGTACTAATCACGTACTACTTGTTTTATTTTATAAGTATCATTGCTTACTAATGTAATGGCACAGGCATTGGTTGCATCGTCAAATTGATAATTTGCATAATACGGTTCATATTTAATTAACAAATAATCCACACCATATTCATATAAATAATCACAACTCGTTGAATAATCGAGATCCCCTGGATAATCAATCCAGTCATAGTGATTACTCGCCATTAAATAGAAGGTATTATCGAGCCGTGTATGCGGATAAAAATAATCCCGCGGTGTAAATAATTGATACAACGACGGTTCAAATACACGTAATCCATTTACTTGACTAATCACTCTAACTTGACTACCATCCTGTTTAGTACGGCCATTTTCATCTAATATATATCGAAATTTATAAATCGCATCCAATTCATCATTATTGATTTTAAAGATTGGATTCACTTCTTTTCCACCATTAATGTAAAAATGATATAACCCCTTATCACTATTCATAAAGGACGCAACGTGACCTATGGCAGTAAAGGTTAATAACCCAACACTCATTACTGGCGAAACCCATTTTTGTTTTAATGTATCCACAATAACTAAAATAAAGATTGCTTCAGTGTATGGATTAAACACTATTTCTACAGCACGATAGAATACATTCCCTGTTAAAAAGCGAGAAATTGCTTCTGTCGAAAATGGATTAATAAAGATAACAAACGTAACATAAATACTAATCAATAACCACGATGCTTGTTTACGATATCGTATTATCAACAAAACAATACCAAGGTAACGAATTGCCGTTAATACATTGTCAATCCAATTCCCATACATAAAGCGATAATCTTTAACCATATCGTAGCGTTGATGATCTTGCATCCAATACGTAAAATCATAAATATAATCCGGATTCTTAGTTTTAATCAACAAACTTAATCCAATCAAGATAAGCGGCAAACCTACAATAAATATCGCCACACTATAATGTGAAATAAGTACTGTAACGGATTCAATGCACGCATTCACCTTTGGTAAATTACGTATTGCATAATAAATAATTGCCGCAACTGCAGCAGCTATTCCTACAACTAAGTTATCTTTACTTAATATAATGGCCGCATAAATAACAATTGGAAATACTAGATCAGCCATTAAAAAAACACTTCGTTTTTCTTTAACAAATAATAAGTAAACAAAGAAACCAAAAAGTAACTCAAATGAAATAAAGAAAAACGATGAACTACTTGCTAACCCAGCCATTAAACAAATTTGAATTATTGGAACGTATTTTTTATCCAAGTAACTTTGTTTATATTTAACAAGCATCCATAGCACCACCCAAATAAGTAAACTACGCCATGTATTACCGTAAAAAGCAAAACTTAATTTCCAATAATAATAATTGGTATAGAAGAGCGAGAATATTAATATGGACAGTTTTAATAACTTATTATCTATCTTTAAGTCATCTACCATATCACAAATAAATCCACTACTGACCAACTGATATAGTAAACCCATTCCCCATACAATGGCCGGCAATGTTTCAACAGTACGAGTAGCATTAAATAAGTAAAACGGGATATTTAACCAATAAATTAACGCCCCAATAAAATGATAATACCCTTGATACAAATAAATTGTATCCCATTCTGATCCAATTAAACCAGTATACAAATGGAACATATTCAAGGAAGGATTATCAATATTTTGTGATACATAGTTTAAATACATAATTGAATCGGAAAATTCAATATCAATAAAGCAAAAATAGAACAGCCCTAAAAATAACAGACCGTTTAATCCGATGACAAATAATCGTTTATTTTTGAATTGTTGGACCCAAGCATTGCGATACTTAATCGTTAATCCTAACGATACCGCTATCCAAAACATTGCAATTAATGCAACTAAAATAAATGGTCCATTAAATAATTGGATAGGGAAAAAGCACAATTGGCATAATGCCAACAATGCAATAAATCCAATTGGGCTTTTAAACTTTAGTTCGTGTATACCAAACTTTTCGGTAACAAATTGCCCTAAACCAAAACTAATGGCATACAAAAAGAGTATGGCTGCTAATAAAAATACCACTATCGTTCACCTTCCAATGGATATTTATTTAAATGAATTTGAATAATATTTTGATTCATATTTTTGCAATAATCCAATATCAATCCTGTCACTACAAGCAAAACAGCTATAATCATTAACGATGCAGCCAATACAGCACTCGGTAATTTCGATACAAAATGTGTTAAATTAAATTCAACAATTACAGGGATTCCTACAATTACACCAAATACTACAAAAGCTAAGCCAACTAAGCTAAAAAATAATAATGGTTTGTAAGCTTTTAATAAATTGAATATCGTTAACAACACTTTGAATCCGTCCGAGAATGTATTTAATTTCGAGAAAGACCCTTCCGGACGATCTCTGTATGTAATATCCACACTGCGTATTTTACATTTATTTGCTAAAGCAAATATTGTCATTTCGGTTTCAATTTCAAATCCATTACTCATTAAAGGAAACACCTTAACAAATCGTTTACTAAAAATACGATACCCCGTCATAATATCGGTAACATTTCCTTTAAATAAACGATTAATTAAGCTTCTCACCAAGTTATTACCAAACCCGTGAAAGTTACGCTTATTCTCGCTCCCGTATGTACCATTGCTTAATCGATCTCCGACAATCATATCTGCATTGTATTTAACCATTTCTTCAAGCATGGCATGTACATCTTCTGCTGGATAAGTATCATCACCATCCACTAATACATAATAATCAGCCTCAATTTCACGAAACATACTGCGCACAACATTCCCCTTACCTTGATTTGGTTCATATCGGACAATAGCTCCATGTTGTTTTGCTATAACATAAGTATCATCTTTAGAATTGTTATCATAAACATATATTTTGGCTTGTGGTAATTCTTTTTTAAAATCATCCACAACTTTACCGACTGTTAATGCTTCATTATAACAAGGAATCAAAACCGCTATTTCTTTCATTTAAGCACCTCATAATCCTTTTTATTGTACACGAAATGTACCATTCTGACTATTTATGCGAAAATATGGTCGAATAGATTTAATTGGCTATATTATAGAAAAAAACACCATATCTCTAAACCAAATTTATACTTATTTGCAATGATAGATTCGATCGTTTGATTTGAAGCAATTTATAAAAACCTAAAGAGCAAATCTGGTGCACAAGCATGAAATCCTTCATTTAAATCGACTTTACAATAACGACAAAGCTGAGTTAATGACTATCTATGGTCGGCGAGAGTGAGTAAAACTCATTTAATTGATGAAACCTTTAGAGGTAGAATTACTTTTAGACGTGCTGGTCTCTCCCCAGCAAGGCTTAAATTAACCGGTCATTTAAAGCTACAGTTAAAAATTTTTCTAATTCTTTATTTCGTACCGGGTGGAAAAACATGAGATTTCAACCAACTGGTTAGATGCCTTTGTTTTACTGGAAAGGTTTCTTGACGTAATCCATGATAGTAACAGACAACTTGTTTTTTAAACAAACTTCCGTAGTTAGATACTCTAAAATCTGGTTTTTTAATCAACTTGAAGACAATGTCATCAACATGTGTGAAATCAAATATTACAGCGGACCTTTAAAAGTTAATAAAGACTATTATTTCAACCTACTCACACGACAATCACTGTTAGCTAATAACGTATCAAAAAATATGGATATTCATAGTAAATTAATTACAACATTTGATTTAATCAAGAATGAATATAGTAGTGCTTTTTTACATATTGTAACAATGAATGACTTATTTCGACAGTTATTATTTATAAGCTTAGCTATCAAAAAAATCCAAATTAGTATTAATATACTGATTTGATTTTTAATATTTAACTGCTCAAGCTCGATAAAGTCCGCATAATCACATCAATATCTTTATTTTCTAATTCTTGAATAATATGTAAATACGTCTTTTGCGTTGTATTAATACTCGAATGACCTAACCTACGGGCAACCGATGCAATCGATACGCCCGCAAAAAGAAGTATGGATGCGTGTGTATGACGTAAGCCATGTACTGTAATAACTGGTACATTTACCTTCTTACAATAACGTTTCAACATATCATTTGCAGTAGAATTATACACATCTTTCGTTACAAAAATCGGTTTATCTTTCGCTAAATCTTTGGTTAATTCAGCAAAGCGAATGACAGTTTGCCAATCAATAGGCACTTTGCGTACACTAGATTTATTTTTAGTATCGGCGAAACCACTTTTACTTTTATAATCCCATGTTTTATTTACATTAATCAATTGATGTTCAAAATCAAAATCATTTGGAGTTAATGCTAATGCTTCAGAAAACCGTAATCCTGTTTTCGCAATTAACAATAACATCCATTCATACGATACGTCTTTGGTTAATTCAAAACTATCCAGCAATCGATGCAACTCAAATTGATTTAAATACTTTTTATGCTTATTTAAACTTGGCTTCCCTTTGATAATTGCCTTCCGTGTTGGATCGTGGGCAATCAAACCTTCATCGACTGCATCCAAAATTGTCCCTTTTAATTGATGATGGAAATCCATTGTTGTTTGTCGTTCATGTTCTTTGGCATAATCATTGAGCAATTGTTGATATACAATACGCGATAATTCACCAACCGCTGTATTTGGTAATAACTTTTTCACCCATTGTTGCGTCAAATAATATTTTTTCAATGTTACATCGCGAATTGCACCTTCTTTATACACTTTGATCCATTCCATATAGTATTCATAAAATAATTGATTTTTCCGTTCTGACATAAAGCCTCCTTATAAAAAAGCCAGGTTAAAACCTGACTTTAGTTCATTACTCGTTTTCTCCATTAGAGAATATAAACTTTTTCAATGTCGCATCAACCTCGCGGTTTACGCGAGATACCCGATAGACACATCCTTCTTTCGCTTCTAGATATCGTTTAGCAGTATCTTTATTCACTGAATATTTAAGATTATCAAAACGACCGAATTCATTAAGATTACCTTCAGTCGGTTTTAGGGCCATAATGTCGCGCAATTGTTGTTCATCAACGCCGAAATTGGTTGAAAATTGATGTATGCGGTCATTACTTAAATGTTCTTTATAATCGTTGATGTATTCTTTAAACGTTTTACCTTCGACGATATTAAAATCTCCTGATTCAATATCATGAATGATTAATTCGGCTACTTTTTGGTTTTCTTTGCTTAACATCGCAAATGCAGTGTGTAAGTTAGCTAACAGCTCAGTAACTTCTTGTTCACTTGCACCACAATCTAAGCTTTTAATAAACTTTTGGAACCGACTATTAATATATTCATCATCAATACGTTGGGTATCAATTGCTAATATATAGTTTGCGATATCAAATGGTATATCATCACAACTATCATTATTGATCATCTGTGGTATTTCTTTATAACGTTGTAATAATGACATATAGTTCTCTTTGCTTAATTCAAGCGTGCACTCTTCACTATCACCATAATCATCCGTTACAGTATATTCACTCTTTGACCAATCTAGCCCTTGAATTTTTGCTGCATCGACTTGCCGATTTAACTTAACAAATAGCGATGAAAACTTAGATACGACATGCTTATCTTGGGGCAGTGTTGAAAAATCGTTTAACCCTTCTTGCTTAAATAAATCTTTGATTTCAACAAAGCTATGATTAATTTTATGAATATTCGAGACTAATTTATCCACAAATAAATCAACCGGTTTGTCCCCAGCATACAATGCCACAGCTTGCTCTATATTACGCTTCATTGTGTAAGGGCGTCGATAATAGCGAATTACTCCGCATTGTTTTTCATTATTTAATACACGATTTGTTCGCGATAGCGATTGAATTACATTTTCATATTGCAACATTTTATCCAAATACAACGCATTGACCCATTTGGAATCATATCCAGTTAGCAATTGATCGACCACAATTAATAAATGCAATTGTTTATCTGGTTCACTTCCAATAAATTTATAGGCTTCTTTATGGGCTAAACGATGTTGGACATCTTCTTTATATTTACCAAATGTAGGAATACTAAAAGAAATATGAAATAACGATTCATAATCATCAAACAATTCAATCATTGCACTTTCCTTAAATGTAACTCCACCAGTATTATCAATTGTTGGATCAAATAATGCAGCCACATTGACATAAGCTGGCATTTCTTTCTTCAGCAAACGATAGTATTCAATCGCTTCTGGAATGGAAGAAGTTGCAAAAATCGCATGATATACATTTCCGTCACTAATCGTATTCCAGTTTTCCACAATATCACGCACTACTGCTTTACGATGATTATCATTATTGTATTGTGCATTCGGAACATAATCTTCAATTCCTTTATGATATTTACCCGAACTATCTTTATATCCCGCCATTGGATATTTCTTATTATCTAAAAATTCCAAATAATGGTTACGTTTATTTGGATCAGCGAGTGCTTCTTCTTCACTGTTTGCTTTAACATACTCTAATGCAACAGCTTTACGTAAATCATTCGGCTTATATGTACATACCATATATGGATCAAACGGTAATACATTCTCATCCCGAATGCCATCTGCTATTGGATATCGTGCTAACTCACTACCAAAAACAGAACTTGTTGTACTATCTTTTTTGGCATTTTCATCATAAATAGGTGTTCCAGTAAAGCCAAAGAATAAACCATTCGGAAATGTTGTTTTAATGTTATATAACATATCCCCAAATGTTGAACGATGTGCTTCGTCAACAATAAAAACAATGCGTTTCTGATTAATTATTTCAATATCTGCACTATTATTCCCATATTCATCTTCAATAACACGACTCATCTTATGAATCGAAGTAACAATTAACGTATCATCAATACTTTTACTCTTTAACTTCGCAATTAATGCATACGTATTATCCGTACTCACCACATTTTCTTTATCCAAAGCAAAATTGCTATATTCATCATACGATTGCTTACCAAGTTCAATTCTATCCGTTAAAAACACAACTTTATCTGCATTATTAGACGTAGCAACTAACTGTGCTACTTTAAAACTCGTCATTGTTTTTCCCGAACCCGTCGTATGCCAAATATATCCACCCCGTTGATTGCCTTCATCCCATTTATTTTTCGCAATCACGTCCACAATTTTATTGACAGCATGACATTGATAACTTCGCAATACTTTTAATACCCCATCACCTGCATCCGCAATCGTATATAACCCAATTAACTGATGCGCAGTTGGTATGGATAATAACGAACGGGCAATCTTATCGTACGAATTAATAATCTCATTATTAAAATCTTCCCAATGAAAATAAAACTTAGGATTAAAAGGATTCCCTTGCCCAGGATTTGCAAAATATACCGTTTCTTCTGGCGTCATTGCCACAAAAATCTGAATCAACCCAAATATACCGGTAAATAGTCCTTCATGAGAATACTTTTCTATTTGATGCGTTGCCTCAGAAATATTCACATTTGAACTTTTCAATTCAATATGAAATAACGGCATCCCATCAATTAACAACATCAAATCCCCACGACGATCATTTAAACGTTTATTCTTACGTTTAAATATCGGTTGTTCCACAATTTGATAAATGACACTACTGCCCCCAATCGCCCGACGATTAAATATAGATAACGATATTTCTTTTTGATAATGTAACGCATCATTTTCATTGTCCCGTTTAATACTTACCGATTCCCCATTAATTAATCCATTAATGTTATATGGAGACTTTAACATATCTATTTTTTCTAAGATTTGTTCCATTTCACTCCGTGTTAACGGACAGTCATTAAGCCGATCATTGGTATTATTATGCACATATAAAATCTTGGCCCAGTTATCAATTAAATCCTGTTCACTCGGATACTTTAAAACACTATCAAACCCTAAATTATCATTCTCACTTTGCCATCCATTTGCCCTTAATAATCGTATTAACTCTTTCTCAAACGCAGCTTCACTCGTAAATCCCATATAGTTTCTCCCTACCAACAGTTTACAACAATCCCCACCACTTTTCACACTGATGAAGGGTGATGAGGTTGTCAAGATTGGAGAAATACTGTCCAATTTTTTCT
>CALCFG010000007.1 GCA_937900565.1 uncultured Erysipelotrichaceae bacterium | reverse complement strand
AATTCGAATTGAGTTTGAATACACATTAAGACCAATTGGTTACCAATGTGATTATGATAAATACCAATTAAATGTTTTAAAGCATATGATGATAGGTGACTTCGTAAGTGAATTGGTGAAATTAATACAAAAATTAATTTTATATAGCAAAATAGTTTGACAAATCGTTGTGGTCTGTTAAACTATTCATGCGTGATAAAAAAACGTGGAAAGAGAAGTCCATTCTCACCTGAATCCCAAAGGGATTGGGTAAAGCGCTACAGTTGTTTAACTTAGTTGTGTGAGAACGGGCGTTTCGTACGTCTGTTTTTTTATTTCCAAATAAGAGGAGGTATGGCTGATTGAGTCCAGCAAAAAGAGACAATCGTAACACCGATTTAGTCAATGAAGACATTCGCTTTAAAGAAGTACGTGTCGTAGGCGCCAATGGCGAACAACTTGGTATTTTAAGTCGTAATGAAGCATTAGATGCGGCATATGCGCAAGGTTTAGACCTTTATTGTGTGGCTGCAGGTGCAAATCCACCAGTGTGTAAGATTTTAGATTATGGGAAATATAAATTCGATCAAAAGAAAAAAGCCCGTGAAGCTAAAAAGAATCAACAAGCAATGGAATTAAAAGGATTGCGTTTATCACCAGTGATTGACACTCACGATTTTGAAACCAAGTTAAAACAAGTATCCAAATGGTTAGAACATGGGGATAAAGTTAAGATCGACATGCGCTTTAGAGGAAGAATGATTACACGTCAAGATGTTGGAAAAGAAGTAATGGATAAATTCATCGCTTCACTTTCTGAAGTCGCTATTGTTGAAAAGAAACCGAACCTTGAAGGAAATATTATGAGCGTCGTTTTATCACCTAAGAAAAAATAGGGAGGAACAAAGTATGCCAAAAATGAAAACTAAACGTGCTTTGGCAAAACGTGTCAAAGTAACCGGCACTGGTAAGTTAAAGAGAAAACATGCCTATGTATCTCACTTTGCTGCCAACAAAACACACAAACAAAAAGTTCAATTAAGAAAGAGTGCGTTAGTTCACAATAGTGATGTTAAACGTATTAAAGAATTGTTACAAGGCTAGGAAAGGGGAATTAAGAAATGGCAAGAGTTAAAGGTGGAACCGTAACAAGAGCTAGAAGAAAAAATGTCTTAAAACTAGCCAAAGGTTATTACGGAGCAAAACATTTATTGTATAGAACTGCAAATGAACAAGTAATGCGTTCATTAGCATATGCTTACGTAGGACGTAAACAAACAAAACGTGAAATGCGTAAATTATGGATTGCACGTATCAATGCTGCAGCACGTATGCATGATATGAGCTATTCTAAATTAATGCATGGTTTAAAATTAGCTAACATTAACGTAAATCGTAAAATGTTAAGTGAAATTGCAATTCATGATCCTAAAGGATTTGAAGCAATTGTAAACCAAGCTAAAGCAGCTTTAAACTAAAATGACATGGAGGGTCATACTATTGACCTTCTTTTTTTGTATAATAAATATATTGCGTCTAGGGGGAATCTATGAAAGCTGATTATCATGTGCATACAACATTTAGTACAGATGGTAGCAATACTATGGAGGAAATGATCAACCAAGCAATTGTTGGCGGTTTAAATGAAATATGTTTTACTGATCATGTAGATTACGGAATAAAGCGGGATTGGAATGATCCTAGAGGCATACAATATTATGAAAATGAAATTCCATTAACCAATGTGGACTATCCAAAATATTTTGCTTTAATTAATCAATTAAAGCAAAAATATGGCGATAAAATAACAATCAAAAAAGGTTTGGAATTGGGTGTGCAAATGCATACTATTGAAGAAAATAAGGTATTAATGCAATCATATCCTGTAGATTTTGCATTGCTTTCAGTTCATCAAGTTAATGATTTGGAATTATGGAACCAGCAGTATCAGCATGGTAAAACACAAGATGAATACAATATGGGCTATTATCAAGAAATATATAAAGTAATGCAACATTTTAAAGACTATTGTGTATTGGCACATTTAGACCATATTGTTCGTTACGATTTAAATGGAGATTACTCATTTGATAAAATCAAACCTATCATCAGCGATATATTAAAACTTGCCATTAGTAATGGCAAGGGTATTGAATTAAATACAAGTTCTTTACGGTATCACTTAAAAGATTCAACGCCAAGTAAAGATATTTTACTTTTATATAAAGAATTGGGTGGTAAAATCATTACCATTGGATCTGATGCGCATGATGTTAACGCATTAGCAAATGGTGTAAGTGAAGGAAAGATCTATTTGCAATCCTTAGGATATAAATCTTATTGTACGTTTACAAATATGCAACCTATTTATCATGATTTAAGTGACTTATACTAGCTTATATTCATTAATATATCTAAGTTATTTTCAATCAACGTTGCCTTAATATAGTAAAAGCGATAGTCCTATCGCTTTTAATTTTTGCTTAATTGGTGATTAATTTTAATTCTTAAACCAATATAGCATAACATATGCACACTGGCAGTTAAGAGCCAAGAAATTGGGTATGAAATATATAAGGATTGAATTGTTCCAACATTAGCAAAAATAGTATAAATCCAGATAGTACGGAATAAACAGGCACCAGATAATGAGACAATCATTGGCAATATCGAACTGCCTAAACCTCTTAACGATCCAACAAAAACATCCATAATTCCACATAGAAAGTATGGAACAGATATGAAACTCAAACGAATGGTACCATAATGAATAACAGTAGGATCTGAATTATATAAACGTAAAAGAATTGGTGAAGCAACATATGCTCCAACACCTAACACTAAACCAACAATGGTTACAATAAATAAACATTGTAATAATATGCGATCACATCGTTTATATTCCTGTGCACCTTTATTTTGGCTTGTAAATGATAAATTGGTTTGATATAAAGCGTTCATGGCCGTATATACAAAGCCTTCTATGTTACTTGCTGCAGTATTGCCAGCCATAACAGTAGGACCAAAAGAGTTAACAGAAGACTGAATTAATACATTCGATATTGAAAAGACAATACCTTGTAATCCAGCAGGTAAGCCAATTCGTAACATTTGTCGCACTTTATGTCCATAGAAATGCACTTTCTTAAAATCTAAATGCATAAAACCATCCGAATGCATTAAGCTTATGACAATAAGTACAGCAGATACAGCTTGCGAAATAATTGTTGCATAGGCAACTCCATCCACGCTCATACTTAATTGGGTAACAAAGAAAATATTTAAGATTGCATTAATTACGCCGGCAATCGTTAAAAAGTATAAAGGATGTTTAGTGTCTCCAATGGCACGTAGTAGCGCAGCACCAAAGTTATAAATCATAAATGCAGGCATGCCGACAAAGTAGATACGCATATATAAAACTGATAAATCAATAACTTCAGGTGGTGTGTCCATCATCTCAAGTAACGGTCTGGCTAAAAAGAAACCAACAAAGATCATAATAACGCCACCTAGAATAGATAAGGCCATGGCGGTATGTACAGTTTCGCTGGCATTTTCATAATCATGAGCTCCGATATATTGGCCTAATAGCACAGAAGCGCCAATGGATAAGCCAATAAATAAATTAACTAATAAATTAATTAATGAGCTAGTAGATCCAACTGCAGCTAAGGCGTTTTGACCAGAAAATTGGCCAACAACAATGATATCGACTGCATTGAAAAGTAGTTGCAACACACCAGAAGCAATGACAGGTAATGCAAAGACAATAATTTTCTTTAATGTTGGACCGTGAATCATATCCACTCTTACACTTGACATATCTATCCCCCTAAACAATTAATTGTTATTAGTTTACGCCAATTTTTGTTAAATTTAACTACTATCTAACAATTTCATAAAGAATTTTTATCGTTATATAACTTATATTTGCCATTAAAATCAAACAAATGAATTACATCTTTTAATACAAATGGTATAAAACTATAAAAAAAATAATTAGGAATAGATGATTTCGAATTAACTTGTACCTATTTAATTCCATAAAGGTTAAGGCCATCCTTCAAGGTATAAAATCAAGAAGGTTGCGGTGATCCACCTTGATTCAATCAAAGATTTCTATATCGTCCTAATGCTAAAATAATTGTGCATGATATATATAACACTTTTTTAGAACAATTAAAGCAAAGTTTTTGTTTGATTTTTTTATTTATTGGAATATTTTTTGGAATTGATTAAAATATTCATTAAAATAAATACATGAATATTTGTGTTAAATGTAAGACAAAATACAGTGATTC
>CALCFG010000006.1 GCA_937900565.1 uncultured Erysipelotrichaceae bacterium | reverse complement strand
CTAAAGCATAATAGCATGCTTTGAATAGCTCACGTACATCATACATACTTCCCCATACTTCGGGAACGCCACGATCAATATCAAGTAATGTATAAACAGCTTCCATACCTGTACGGATTGAATATTCAGTAGTAAAAATGGTATCACGTGGTGTTTCAGCAAATTGACCGATAAATGCAAAGTTTTTGGCATTTTTTGGTACAACGAGTGGGCGATCTTCTTTTTTTCGTGGTTGGAAGAATGCGGTAATGTAAGGCATGTAACACGTTGTTGTGTTGCATCGTGTTTGTGCATAATCTTCAATTTTATCCATGTCTAGGCCGATATGATATAACCATTCTTGAGCTATTTCACAACCGGTGCAATCGCGCATTGGTTTTCGAATGTAATTACCTGGTACGTCGGTGGAAAGTCCATAAACCCAAATTAATACGGTATCTTTAGGTTGGTGTTTAAATTGAGGTTGACGGTTAACGGTCCAAGAAAGGTACCAGTTATTGACACTGTCTTTGACAGTGACGATTCCACCGGTTGTGACTTTACCGGATAGGGGGTTACGATGCGTAATGTGTTCAATGCATTCAATGATTTCTTTATCTTTTGTTTCAATAGTTGCACTCATCCAATTGGTTTCATCTACATGCTCACAGAAAACTTCAGGATGACCAAAATCATCTCCTTGGATTGCAATGTTTTTCCATAAATCCCATGAATCACCATGACCTGGAAATATTTGCGTTAAGTCAGGTATTGTATTTTGCGTTCCATAACAAGAAACATCAGTGCAACAGCCATTGGTAATAAATACTAAATCATTTTCAGTTAATGGTATAAAGTGTTCATTGCCTTCGCTATCTTCATATTCAATTGAACTTGCCACGCGGAAACCATTATTTTGGTCGATAATAACGTTAGTTACTTTAACGTCATAGCTAATGGTTACGCCATGACTTTCTAAATATTTTAATAATGGTAAAATCATGCTTTCATATTGGTTATATTTGGTAAAGCGTAACGCGCTAAAATCAGGTAATCCATCGATATGATGCACATAGCGTTGAATGTAACGTTTCATTTCCAAGGCACTGGACCATTTTTGGAATGCAAACATTGTTTGCCAATAGAGCCAAAAATTAGTGTCCCAGAATTTTTCATTCATGAAGTCGCAAATTTTAACATCTTCTAGCTTATCTTCACTGATCATATATAAGCGCATTAAATCTTGAGCACTTTCTTTATCTAAGTTAAACAAACCATCGGTATGGGCATCTTCCCCACAATTAATTGTAGCGCGACATAATGAATAGTTTGGATCATGTTTGTTTAACCAATAATATTCATCCAATACGGATATACCTTGCGTTTCAATGGAGGGTACATCTTTATACATATCCCACATGCATTCGAAATGATTATCCATTTCTCGACCACCGCGCATAAAGTAGCCTTTGGACACGTCTAAGAATCCATCACAACTTCCACCGGATATTGGAAGTTTTTCTAATAAATGAATGTTTTCACCCTTCATTTGACCATCTCTGACTAAAAAGAATGCAGCAGATAATCCAGCTAACCCAGTGCCAATGATATAGGCTCTTTTTGAATCCACATCTTTGGGTTTTTCAGGGCGGGCAAATGCTTCGTAATTTCCACTTGAATAATACATACTTACCTCCTTATGGTGTATGTCTTAAGCATAGTTAGAACGACTATTATGGAAAATAAGCAAAAAAGTGCATCTGTCGTGCGCTTTGACGTTAGGGAATAAATGATGATTATTACGACATTTATTGATTAGTGTCTAATTACTGCTATGGATTAATGCTTGTTGGAAAGAACCTTTAATTAAGGAATCCAATCGTTCAATGATTAAATGGGGGTCTTCCTGCATATCGTGATTGACCCAATCTAAGACTAATCCAACAAAACCATATTTATAGAAATTAGCAATAAAATCACGTTCTGTTTGGCTTACTTTAATATTGCTGGATTTTTCCTCCAATACTTGCATTAGCATGCGATAGGTTGCTTGATGCAAAAAGTTCGTCAAGATTTCATGGGATACATGATGGTATATATTCATGATGAATGCTTTGTCTTTTTCTAATAATTCAAAGATAAGCAAAAAACTTTCTTGCCAATTTTCATAGGTGATGTCGAAATTGATGACTTTTGATACATCATCATTGCATATCCATTCCACCATGTTTGGAATATCTAAAAAGTGATAATAGAACGTTTGACGATTTATACCACAGCGTTCACTAATATCATTAACAGTAATTTTGTTATAAGGCTTTTCCAATAATAATTCTTTAAATGCATAGGAAATAGCCATTTTTGTTGTGTTTTTACTCATTACTCAATCCTTATTTAATTAATCTTAACAAATATTGGCAAAGAATAAATGTTGAATTATGTATTTTTGCTATCAATTTCTTTACAATATAAGTGTGAAAAGCCCATTCCTTTAGGGGTGGGATGAAAGCACTATTTATTTTAATTATATAGTGTATGTCTCATTTGAAACTATACACAATTTATGATATATTTATAGTATGGAAAATAAGTATAGA
>CALCFG010000005.1 GCA_937900565.1 uncultured Erysipelotrichaceae bacterium | reverse complement strand
AAATGCAAGTTATAAAGGAAGTGTTTATTAATGATTTTTGGTAGTATTGGAACACAAGATAAACCTTTTTTAAGGTTAATTAAAGCCATTGATGAATTGAAACGGTTTGGAGATATTGACGATCAAATTATTGTACAAAATGGCACAACCAGTTATTGCAGTGATGTTATTGAACTTGTACCTTTCATGGATATGGCTCAATTTAATGATACGTTAGCTAAATGTGATTTATTTATTACTCATGGGGGTGTGGGTAATATTATGACAGCTTTAAAAATGAATAAAAAAATTATTGCTGTTCCACGTCTTGGTGATTTAGGTGAACATGAAAACAACCATCAAACTCAGATTGTTTCAACTTTTTCCGATAATGGGCATGTATTAGCATGCAATGACCCATTAAAAGATTTGAAAAAGGTAATTATAGAAAGTAAAACATTTCAACCTAAAGCTTGGATTAGTCAAAAAGAAACGTTGATTCAAGATTTAAAAAGGGAAATTGGGTTATGATTCTTGCGAGTGATTATGATAATACATTGATTGAGTTTTTAAAAAAGGTCCAAGCAAGTGATCGCGATGCGATTTGTTCTTTTCAAAAAGCTGGTAACTATTTTGGTATCTGTTCTGGGCGAAGCATAGCCAATATTCAATCGAAGATGAAATTAGCTAATCTGACAGTTGATTTTATGATTGGTAATAATGGCGCCATCGTAGTGGATGGAAAAGGAAATGTTTTATATAAACAAACAATTTCCAAAATAGTGAGTGAACAAATTTTTCACTTTTTGGATGAAACTTGCTTATGTTATGCCATTTGTGATGGATATCAATATGCATATCGAGGTATTGGTAAAAAAATAATGCGACATTATTTAAATCCCAGTCCATTAAGTGCCAAAGAAATGGTGGAAACTGGAACGGTAGTTTCGTTTGTTGTTTATTTGATTAAGCCAAAATATAAAAAAACATTTGTTCAATTACTTCAATCCAATTTTCCACTCAGTGCATATCGCAATTCATACTCTTTGGATATTATGGCAAGTGACGTCAATAAAGCGATTGGTTGCCAAGTGGTTGAGCAATATTTGAAAGAAAAATTATATTGTATTGGTGATGGTGAAAATGATGTGTCAATGCTAAAAGCGTTTGAGAGTTTTGCGGTGACACGAGGAAAAGAAGTTGCTAAAAAAAATGCGACGCATGTTGTGGAAAGTGTTGCGGACGCAATCAATTATTTGACGCAAAAAAATAGCGTATTATAATAGGTAAGTCAATTAAGGAGAAATTTAATGGGAAGAGCGCATGAAGTACGTGCAGCGGCGATGGCCAAGACTGCTGCAATGAAAACAAAAATTTATTCTAGATTTGGTAAGGAAGTATATATGGCTGCTAAAAGTGGTGTTCCTGATCCAGACATGAATTTAACGTTAAAACGTAAGATAGCAGAAGCAAAAGCAAACCAAGTTCCAAGCGATGTTATTAAAAGAGCAATCGCAAAGGCAGCGGGTGGCGCTGATGAAAACTATATTGAATGCCGTTATGAAGGATTTGGTCCAGGGGCAGCAACCATTATTGTTGATTGCTTAACGGATAATACTAACCGTACTGTTTCTGCTGTAAAAACTTGCTTTAATAAATCACATTGTAAAGTGGGTGTCAGTGGCAGTGTGTCATTTAATTATGATAACTGTGGGGTATTGGTATTCCCTTATACAGATGAAGAAGGCATGTTGGATGCATTGATCATGGGAGAAGTTGATGTAAAAGACATTCAAGTGGAAGATGATATGATGACTGTATTTACAGCACCTACTGACTTCCACAAAGCTCAAGAAGTGATTGAACAATTGATTCCAGATTGCAAATTTGAAGTATCCGAAATTCAAATGATTCCAAATGAAACAACTACTTTAACAAGTGATGAAGATAAAGAAATGTGGAATCGTTTGATTACAATGTTAAATGAAGTGGAAGATGTACAAAAATTATTCCACAACGTTGTAGAAGAATAATTGATTTTATTAACACAATGAGTTGGCGATAATACCTTATGTATTATCGTCTTTTTTTATGGAAAGAAGGTAATTTATGGATTTAGCTCAAGTATTTATTGTTGGTCAATTGGAAAGTGAACCAATGGATATTATTTATGGTAAAAATGAAATGTATACGGATATTATGATTCAGGTTGCGCGTCCTTTTAAAAATACCAATGGTGAAATTGTTTATGATCATTACGCTGTATCTTTTTGGAAAGGAGCAGGAATGGATCTAAAATTGTATGGTAAAAAAGGATGCACGGTATGTATTAGTGGACGAATAGAGACACGAATTAAAAATATAAGCGGCATAGAAATATCTGAAACGGTAATTGTTGCTGAGAAATGTACCTTTAGTATGTAACTATGGTATCATAGGTAAGCATGTAACCGCATTAAGGAGGATATTATGGCGTTTGATTCATTAACTTCTAAACTCAATGAAGCTGTTCGGGATATACAAGGTAAAGGGCATTTAACGGATGCTAATATGGAGGATATGCTAAAGAAAGTGCGTTTGGCACTCTTGGAAGCAGATGTTAACTACAAAGTTGTTAAACAATTTTTAGACTCGGTACGTGAAAAAGCCAAAGGTGAAAAAGTATTAGAGTCGGTTGAACCAGGGCAACAATTGGTTAAAATTGTTCATGATGAATTAGTTATCTTGTTAGGTGAAGAACAAACTCAATTAAATAAAGAATTGCCAATGACGAAGATTATGGTCGTTGGGTTACAAGGAACAGGTAAAACCACATCATTGGCAAAATTGGCCAATCAATTAAAAAAAGAAGAAAAGAAAATTTTATTGGTCGCAGGGGATACTCAACGTCCTGCCGCTATTGAACAGTTGAAGACCTTGGGGAAATCCATTAATGTTGAAGTTTTTGCAATGGATCCGAGTGTGGGTGCTCGCGAAGTGGTTAAGCATGGGCTTGCTTATGCGCAAAAAAATTATGTTGACTATTTATTGGTTGATACGGCAGGGCGTTTACATGTTGATGATGAATTAATGCAAGAAGTTAAAGATATTCAAGACATGTTGCAACCAAGTGAAGTTTTATTAACTGTAGATGCAATGACTGGTCAAGATATCGTTACTGTTGCGCAAAGTTTTTCGCAAACTTTAAATGTCAGTGGGTTAATTGCTACAAAATTCGATGGGGATGCCCGTGGGGGTGGCGTTTTAAGTGTTAAAACATTAACTAATGTACCGATAAAGTTTGTAGGTATTGGTGAAAAGATTGATGAATTTGAGCCGTTCTATCCACAACGTATGGCAGACCGTATCTTAGGCTTTGGTGATATTGTTTCTTTAGTAGAAAAAGCACAAGAAACAATGGATCAAAAAAAGGCAGAAGAAAGCGCCAAACGGTTATTGGATGGTACCTTTACGATGGATGATATGTTGTTTCAATTGGAATCGGTAAATAAAATGGGCTCATTAGGGTCTTTAGTTAAAATGATACCAGGATTGAATCAATTGGCAGATCAAATCAATGATGAACAAGCCAATGCTCAAATGAAAAAGACCAAAGCTATTATCCAATCCATGACACCAAGTGAACGGAAAGATCCTTCCCGTCTACGCTCTACCCATAAGCGTCGTATTGCGGCAGGTAGTGGAACTAGTGTAAATGATGTAAATAAAGTTTTTAATAATTTTGAACGTATGAAAAAAGCTATGGGTGTGATGGGACGTATGAGCAAAGGTGCTATGAAAGATTTCCTAAAATAAACAAATGCGTAGAAATACGCATTTTCTTGTATATTAATAAGTATGAAAGTAAATGAATTAGCGAAAATAGTTGGAATTAGTCCGAGTAAATTACGTTATTATGATCGCTGTGGTGTCATCGAAGGTATACGTAATGAGAATAATAATTATCGTGAATATGATCAAATGGATGCGTTGATGATATACGATACCTTAATGTATCGTAGTTATGATATGAGTATGGAGGATTTATTGGCTCAATCAAAGATGGATTTAAATGAATTGTATGATTGGTTGGATGAACGGATAGCTAAATTAGAATATCAAATCCATTGGGACCAAGTTCGTTTAAAACGTTTTAAAGAAATGAAGAATTATTATTTAAGTTTGGATGTTAATAATCAAGTGGATTTATTAAAGGATATTGAAGGCCATTACAGTATTTACACGTTAGGGAGTGATCTCAGTGATCCTATTGATTATCAATTTTTAAGTAGATTGGTTAGTTTATTTCCTTTTTCATATATTGCTATAAAGATATCGAATGCGTCGCTAACCAACGGTTTAGATTACGTGGAAAGTAGTGTTGGAGTTGGCATGTTAGAACGTAATGTGAATTTATTAAATCTTGAGACCGCGGCTTTTTCGCAATTTATTGAAAAAGGAAAATGTGTAAGTTTATTAATTAGTGTGGATAATCCGTTTAAAATTAGTAAACAAAAGCTAAAGCCCATATTTGATTGGTTTGCTAATGAAAACAGGCCATTAACCAATGATATCTATGGCAGATTGTATTTTTGCGACAAAACGAAAAACCCAAAGCAATTTGTAATGACATTAGGTTGTCAATTTTAGAGAGTTTTTAACAAGTGTTACTTTTTTCACAAAATTGTTGACCTGTAAGTTACTTACAGGTTTTTAATATCCTTGTCAAAACATTGACAAGGAGGAAAAAAATGAAGAAAGGATTAAAAACATTATTGGCTTTAATGATGTTAGTAAGTGTGAGTGCGTGTTCAAAAAGCACAAGTACGCAAGAAACATCAGTTGCTAATGTTACCGATGGTACTTATGTGGGTACAAGTGTTGGTATGCAAGGTGATTTAAGTGTCGAATTAGTTGTTGAAGGTGGAAAAATTACAACAGCTACTGTAACACAGACAAGCGAAACTCCAAGTATTGCGAGAGTTGCTTTGGAAAGATTACCTCAACAAATCGTTGAACATCAAACTACCGATTTAGATACAGTAACCGGTGCTACCTTAGCAAGTAATGCGATTATGCGTGCTGCAAAAGATGCTGCGTTACAAGCGGGATTTACTGAAGAACAATTAAGTGCCAATGCTTACCACGCAACTGCTGGTGAAGATGAAACTTTGGATGCTGATGTTGCAGTTGTTGGTGGCGGTGGAGCCGGTTTAAGCGCAGCCATTAGTGCAGCTCAACAAGGAAGTAATGTTATCTTAATTGAAAAGAGTTCATTTTTAGGTGGTAACACAATGATGGCTGGTGGTGCTTTTAACTGTGTGGATCCGCAAGCTCAAGAAGAAGCTATTTTATCCACGGCGCAACTAGCAACTTTAAATGATTACTTGGCATTGGATGTAAATGATGAAGCTTTACATTTTGCAGATTTCCCAGAATGGGAACATGTTTTAACTGATTTACAAGCTGACATTCAAGCCTATTTAAGTGAAAATGCAGGTAAGCAAGCCGGTGTTGATATGCCAGGCTATGATTCTATTGCGTTGCATATGTGGCACATTTATACTGGTGGATTACGCCAATTAAATGATGGAACATGGATTTGTCCTAATCACGACTTAGCACAAACATTGGCTGAAAGTGCTTTGGATGCCTATGATTGGGCTGGATCTTTAGGTGTTGAAATTAGCCATGAAGGTTCAAGCTTATATACAGTGTTGGGAGCAATGTGGCCTAGAACGCATGCTTATACTGCTGGTGAACCATTAATTGATGCGTTACGAAACAAAGCAGAAGAATTAGGTGTACAAATTTATACTGAAACTGCTGGTAAAGAATTAATTGTTGATGATAGCAATAAAGTCGTTGGTGTTAAAGCAGAAAAAGCTGATGGTACACAAGTTACTATTAATACAAATAATGGTGTTATTCTTGCCAGTGGTGGATACTGTGCTAACCCTAAAATGGTTAAAGAATACGATAACTATTGGGGAGATGATTTAAGTGATCATACATTAACAACTAATGTTGGTACAAATGATGGTGATGGTATTGTTATGGGAATGGCTATTAGTGCTTCAACAACTGATTTAGGTGTATCTCAAATGATGCCAAGTTCTTCTCCAATTAAAGGTACAATGACTGATGGTGTATGGGCTGATGCCAGTGAACAAGTTTGGTTTGATGGTAATGGTAAACGTTTTGTTGATGAATATGCTGAACGTGACGTATTAGCCAAAGCAAGCTTAGAATTAGAAGATGGAATTTTCTATATTCTTTATGCAGGTGGTGGTGATGAAGATGGATTATGCAAAGGAGCAGATCCAACTATGAAAATGTTTGGTACAAGCTTGCAAACAATGATTGATAACGGTCATGTTTGGTATGGTTCTACATTAGCTGAGTTAGCTGAAGCTACAAAACAAAGTGCTGGTGGATCAAAAGCAACATTTACTGAAGAACAATTACGTACTTTAATTGAAACTTATAACAGTTATGTTGATAACCAAGAAGATCCTGAATTTGGTAAAGAAGTATTGGCTGGTAAGATTGATATTGATGCCATTGAAGCAGACCCTAGCAAAGGATTTGTTATCTCGCCACGTAAATCAAGCTTACACCACACAATGGGTGGTCTAACGATCAATACTGATGCGCAAGTATTGGATACCGAAGGTAATGCGATTGAAGGTTTATGGGCTGCTGGTGAAGTTACTGGTGGTGTGCATGGTGCTAACCGTTTAGGTGGTAATGCTATCGCCGATATCTTTACATTCGGACGTATTGCTGGCGAAAACGCAGGTAAATAAAATATTAGGGTGTTAAGTAAAAATGCTTGACACCTTCTTTTTTTATTTGTATATTAGTATTTGTTAAGGAAGTAAGGAGGATAATTACATGGCAGTTAAATTACGTTTAAAAAGAATGGGCGCTAAAAAAGCACCTTTCTACCGTATCGTAGCCGCTGATTCTCGCGCGCCAAGAGATGGTAGAAGTATTGAAAACGTTGGTACATATGATCCAACTAAAAACCCAGCTATTGTTACTTTAGATGAAGAAAAAGTAATGAAATGGTTAAATAATGGTGCACAACCTACGGAAACTGTTCGTAACATCTTAGCGCATGAAGGCGTTATGAAAAAATTTCACGAAGCTAAAAACGCGAAAGGCAACTAGTAATGAACTTTGATGTAGTCTTAAAAGACTTATTGTTGCCACTTTGCCAATATCCGGATCAACTTTGTGTTGAGCAAACAATTAGTGAAGATGAAAAATCATTAACACTAATTATTCATGCACATAAAAGTGATATTGGTCATTTAATTGGTAAAAAAGGAGCGATGGCGCAAGCCATTCGCGCGATGATGTCCATCGCTAGCGTATTAAGTGATGTGCATATTTCAATTAAATTCGAAAATAACGAAGAAAATCAATAGAGTAATCTATTGATTTTTATTATACTTTTTATATGAATCTAGAAATTGGTAAAATTATTAAAACAGTTGGATTAAAAGGTGAAATGAAAATTTATCCAATTACAACAGAATTAGAACAACGTTTTAAAGTGGGAAAACGTGTTTTTATTGGTAATATGTGTTATCAAATTAAAAGTTTTCGTATGCAAAAAGGATGTCCAATCATTAAATTAAGTAGCATAGATACGATAGAATTGGCTCAACCACTCATCGGAAGTGTATTAACTGTGGATGTTAAAGATTTACCAGAAATTGATGGGCATTATGGGTATGAATTAAAACATTATGATGTGATTTATGGTGATCAATTGGTAGGTAAAGTAAAAGGTTTTGAAAGCTTTGGTGCGCAAGTGAATATGCGTTTGGATTTATTAAATGGGAAAAGCGTATTAATACCTTTTATTGATCCGTTTATTGAAAATATTGATGATCAAGTACAATGCATCGTAATGAAAAATTTGGCGGGTTTATTATGAGATTTACTATCGTTACCTTATTCCCAGATATGATAACGCCATATTTTCAATATTCAATTCTTAAGCGTGCCATTGAAAATCATTTGATTGAAATTAATGTCGTGGATTTAAGAGATTATAGTGTAAATAAGCATCGACATGTGGATGATACTCCCTATTCAAAAACAACGGGAATGTTGATTCAAGTGGATGTGGTTAAGCGATGTTTGGATGCTGTTAAAACAGATCGGTGCAAAGTAATTGCAACCACACCAGTCGGTTATACTTATCAACAAAGTAATGCTCAACAGTTGGCTGATTTAGGAGAGGATATTGTAATTCTTTGCGGCCATTATGAAGGTTTTGACGCCAGAGTTTATGATTATTGTGATTACCGTTTTTCCATTGGGGATTTCGTATTAACTGGTGGGGAATTGGCTGCGTGTGTCATTGTGGATTCTATTGCGCGATTACGTCAAGGGGTCATTAAACGCGATTCATTGGAGGATGAATCGTTTAGTAATGGATTATTGGAATATGATCAATTTACGAGGCCATTAGAATTTGAAGGTAAAAAAGTTCCGTTTGTTTTAACCAATGGGAACCACCAATTAATTCACGATTGGAAATATGAAAACAGCTTAAAAAATACAAAAACTTACCGCAATGACTTGTGGAATGATGCATTGGCACATGAATATGATTTAATTCATGCGAAAAATGTTAAAAATAACAACTTTTAATTTCCAACATTTCTCTATTTATGATAAAGTATTAAAGCTTAGCTAATAAGCCCACATATTCCGCTTAGGGAATCCTAATGAGTATTAGATGGAATTGTTAAAAGGAGAAGAATATGAATTTAAATTTAGTAAACGAAATCAGTAAATCACAATTACGTAATGATATTCCTGATTTCAAAGCAGGTTGCACAGTTCGTGTTGATGTTCGTATTAAAGAAGGCGACAAATCAAGAATCCAAGCGTATGAAGGTGTTGTAATCAAACGTCAAGGTAGTGGTATTGGTGAAACTTTCACTGTTCGTAAAATGAGTAATGGTGTTGGCGTTGAACGTACTTTCCCTGTTCACAGCCCAATCATTGATAAGATTACTGTATTACGTGTTGGTAAAGTAAGAAGAGCAAAATTACATTACTTAAGAGGATTAAGTGGTAAAGCTGCTCGTATTAAAGAAGTACGTCGTTAATGAAATGTCCCATCTTTGTATGGGACTTTTTCTTTGTTTAGTTGTATTATAGTTAGTGCATGAAAAAGAACTATAAAGGAATTATTATTGATTTATTAAAAAGTGCCGTCAGTGCTGTCGTGATTGCACTTTTCGTAACGAATTTTTTGTTTCGTTTTGTTGTGGTAAACGGACATTCAATGGAACCCAATTTACATGATAAAGCGATAGGAATAAGTTGGATATTGCCGTTATATACATCGGATCCAGATCGTTTTGATATTGTTGTGATTAAAAAAGATAATGTACATTTAGTTAAACGAGTCATTGGATTACCTAATGAATTGGTACAGTATCAAAATGGGATATTAACTATTGATGGCAATATTGTGGAAGAAAAATTTATTAGTGATGAAGTTAAACAGTATACTGGTAATTTTAACATTCAATTGGGAGAAGATGAATATTTCTGTATGGGAGATAACCGGAATCATTCTTCCGATTCACGGGTTTATGGACCGTTTAAGCGTTCCCAATTAAAAGGGGATGGCTTATTTATATTATTTGGACGTTGATATGGATGATAAAGTATTAGAAAAAGCAAGTGTTAACTGGTTTCCTGGGCATATGACTAAAGCCAAACGAACGATGGAGACGGTTTTACCGAGTTGTGATATGGTTATTGAGTTGCGTGATGCGCGTGCGCCGTTTTCATGTGCTAATCCATTGATTCAACAATTAACACAGAATAGAATTAAATTAATTATATTAACTAAATCTGATTTAGCCGATCCAGCTTGTTTAAAGCGATGCATGGAACTACTAAGTGATGAAACAACAAAAGTTATTAGTTCATCCTCTTTAGTAAAATTCAATAAAAAAGAGATTGTTAATGCATCTTTGGAATTAATGAAACCAAAACATGATAAACAAAAAGCAAAAGGAATTCGACCACGGGCAACACGTGCAATGGTTTGTGGAATTCCTAATGTGGGGAAATCTACATTTATTAATCATATGAAAGGTAAGCGGACATTGGTGGCTGAAAATCGCCCCGGTGTTACTCAATCCATTACTTGGTTATCGGTAGATTCGCAATTGGATTTATGTGATACTCCAGGAATGTTATGGCCTAAATTTGACAATCAAAAGATAGCCATTCATTTAGCATTAATTAATGCTATTAAACAATCCATCATTGATCCGTATGAATTAGCTAGTGAAGGGATGCGGATATTCATGCGTTATTATCCGCAAGGATTAATGGATAGATATCCAAATTTTGATTCCAATCACCCTTTTGAATCCATTGCGAAAGCAAACGGATGTGATATTAATAAAGCATATCAAGTTTTTATTAATGATTTAAATAATCATCGCTTAGGAAAGGTTTCGTATGAAGGGCATTTGTGCGAATGAATATGAATTAAAAATTTGGCAAGATAATCGATATGTTTTAGGAATGGATGAAGCAGGGAGAGGCCCATTAGCAGGGCCTTTAGTAGTCGCTGGAGTTGTTTTTGAACAAGGTTATGTAAATGAATTAATCTATGATTCTAAAGCTCTCAGTGAAAAGAAAAGGGAAGCGTTATTTCAACAAATCATTCGTGATGCCAAAAGTTATTGTATCGAGATAAAAACTGCGCAAGAAATTGATGCTAGTAATATTTACGCATTAACGCAAAATACGATGGATACCATTGCATTAAAATATGCCAATTGCGCTATTTTAACCGATTGCATGCCATTACCAAGTTTTCCCAATGCAATTTCTTTAGTTAAAGGCGATCAGCAAAGCATCAGCATTGCTGCAGCATCCATATTAGCTAAAGTAACACGGGATCATATGATGATACTCTACGATAAGCTTTATCCGGAATATGGATTTGCATCCAATAAAGGCTATGGAACAAAAAAACATATTGATGCAATCAAACAATATGGGGTATGTGATATTCATCGTTTAACGTATGGACCGTGTCACCCGATCGAACAATTAACATTATTTTAAGTAAATCCTTTCATTTACTGTTCGTAGGTAAAGAAAGGATTTTTTATGAAACGCGAACAATTAATCTATTATTCACTTAAATATCAAGGCCAATGGAATAAGATCTATGAAGCGATTGAAAGCAATCAACCGTGGGAAAATGTGACGGTAAATAATGCTATCGTAATCGGGGATAAGGATTATCCATCATCATTTTATGATTTAAAGTGTCCACCCTTTGTAATTTATACATTAGGAAATAAAGACTTATTACAAAAAGAAGCAATTAGTATTGTCGGTTCACGGAATGTATGCGATTATGGATACCGCGCAAGCATAAGCTTGTGCGAATATTTAAAAGATAAGTATGTCTTAGTGTCAGGACTAGCAAAAGGTGTGGATAGTATTGTCGCTCAAGTGGGTTTAGAACAAGGCTATACCATTGGAGTTTTAGGATGTGGAATAAACGTTGTTTATCCAAAATCCAATCAACGATTGTTTGAACGAATGATAAGTGAACAGTTGATTATTAGTGAATACCCAAATGATGTTCCACCTTACGCTCACCAATTTCCAAAACGTAATCGTTTAATTGCAGCACTTGGAAGTGCATTAGTGGTTACGCAAGCAGCGATGAAATCTGGCACGATGATTACTGTGAATGAAGCAATTGCTTTAAATAAAGATGTATATGTGGTTCCATATAAAATGGATGATGAAAATGGTGTCGGATGTAATTATTTGATTCAACAAGGAGCCCAATGCATATACGATCTTTCAATATTGCCCTAATAAGAAAGAAGGTAAATGATGTCTAAAAAGAGTCTTGTTATCGTCGAGTCACCTAGCAAGTCAAAAACTATTGGTAAATATTTAGGTGATAATTATTTGGTTTTAAGTAGTAAAGGCCATGTCAGAGATCTTGCTACCAGTGGAAAAGGTGGATTGGGTGTGGATGTGGATAATGACTTTAAAGCCACGTATAGTGTTTCCAGTGACAAAAAAGATACGATTAAAGCTTTAAAACAAGCCCAAAAAGAATGTGATCAAGTCTATCTGGCAACTGACCCGGATCGTGAAGGTGAGGCCATTAGTTGGCATTTAGCGGAAGTATTGGGTCTTAATGTGGATGAAACCAATCGTATTGAATTCCATGAGGTTACTAAAAACGCCATTAATCAAGCTTTGCAACATCCGCGTAAAATCGATATGGATCTAGTAAAATCTCAAGAAACACGCCGTATACTTGACCGTATTATTGGATTTAAATTATCGACACTTTTGAATAAGAAGATTAAAAGTAAAAGTGCAGGAAGAGTGCAAAGTGTGGCGTTAAAATTAATTGTTGATCGTGAAGCTGAAATCAATGCTTTCGTTCCTGAAGAATATTGGGAAGTGAAAGCCAGTTTTACACAAGATGATATTAATTTTGAAACGCAATTAAAACAATACAATAATGAAAAACTAGCATTAACCAATAAAGAGCAAGTGGATAAAATCATGGGCACTTTGGATGATCATTTCACGATCGAATCCTTAACCAAAGCAACACGTAGCCGTAATCCTAAATTGGCGTATATTACTTCTACTTTGCAACAAGATGCTTCCAATAAATTGCGTTTTGGAGCAAAGCGGACAATGTCCATTGCGCAACGTTTATATGAAGGAATTGATTTGGGAGGTAATTTAACAGGTTTAATTACCTACATGCGTACTGACTCTTCACGCTTGGCGCCGGAATTTGTGCAAAGTGCATTTAATTATATTAAAACAAATTATGGCGATAATTACGTTGGCGCCTACCATCAAGCTAAAGCTAATGGTGCACAAGATGCCCACGAAGCAATTCGACCTACAAATATTGAAAATACACCGGATAAAATCAAACAATATTTGCAGGACGACGAATATAAATTATATAAAATGATTTATTCACGTGCTGTTTCTTCATTGATGGCACCAGCCAAATTTGATACGACCAGTATTATGTTAAATAATCGTGGATATCAATTTATGGGTTCGGGTTCAACGTTAGTTTTTGATGGCTATTTAAGACTTGCGAAAGATTTCGAATCCGTATCGGATTGTTTGTTGCCAGTATTAACGCAAGGCAGTTCATTGATTAGTGACGCTATTGAGCCAAGTCAACACTTTACGGAACCACCTTTACGATATTCCGAAGCTCGATTAATTAAAAAAATGGAAGAGGAAGGGATTGGCAGACCAAGTACGTATGCTACCATTGTGGATACTATTGTGGCCAGGGGTTATGTTACATATGAACCCATCAGTGAAACGAGCAAAACCAAAGTGTTTAAGCCAACAGAACAAGGGGCTTTAACCAGTGAACAACTGGATAAATTCTTCTCCAGTATCATTAATGTGCAATATACTGCCAATATGGAAACAGAATTGGATGAAATTGCGGATGGTGATTTGGATAATATTGCTGCATTGCATCGTTTCTATGACCAATTTATCCCATTGTTGGATTATGCTAATGAAAACATGGAAAAGAAAGAGCCAGAAAAAACTGGTGAAAAATGTCCTGTCTGCGGACATGATCTTGTGTATCGTATGGGACGTTATGGAAAATTTATTTCTTGTTCAGATTTTCCAAACTGTCGCTATGTTGCGAAAATTGTGGATCCAAATAAGTATGTGCCTCAACCAAGTGGTAAATTGTGTCCACGTTGTGGTGCCGAATTACTAAGGCGTAAATCACGTTATAACACTTTCTTTTTAGGATGTTCTAATTTTCCAAAATGCAATTATATGGAAACTGAAGATGGCGTGGAAATTGTTGCTAAAGCAAAAGCAAGCAAGACTACCTCTTCCACGAAATCAAAATCACCCACTGCAAAGAAAGCGTCCACTAAAAAAGTAACAACGAAGAAATCGTCTAAGAAAACAACAAAAAAAACAAGTGCGGTGTCAAAAGGCAAACGTACATTAACTAGAAAAGGTAAATCCAATGAATAAAGTAACCGTCGTAGGCGCAGGTTTAGCGGGATGTGAAGCTGCCTGGCAATTAGCTAATCGTGGCATTCATGTTGACTTGTATGAAATGAAACGATTGAAAAAGAATCCAATACAAACATTGGATAATTTTGCAGAATTGGTATGTTCCAATTCATTACGCTCCAATGCCATTACCAATGCTGTTGGATTATTAAAAGAAGAATTACGAACAATCCATTCTCTTATAATGGAAGCTGCAGATGCATGTGCTTTGCCTGCAGGTAGCGCATTGGCTGTAGATAGAGAAGGATTCAGTCAATATATTACAGATAAAATTCGTAATCATCCAAACATTAAGGTAATTGATCAACAAGTGGATAAACCATTGGATGGAATTTGTATCCTGGCATGTGGTCCATTGGTTGATGGCCCTTTAGGCGAATGGATTCATGAATTTTCGGGTGATAATTTTTATTTCTATGATGCTGTAGCACCCATCGTAACCTACGATTCGATTGATATGAATATTGCTTATCGTAAAAGTCGTTACGATAAAGGTGATGCCGATTATATTAATTGTCCGTTTACTATGGAACAATTTAATGCGTTTTATCATGCATTAATTAATGCACCGGTTGCGAAAGGTCATGAATTTGAAAAGGAAATATTCTTTGAAGGCTGCATGCCATTTGAAGTTATGGCCAAAAGAGGAATGAAGACATTACTTTTTGGACCTATGAAGCCAGTGGGTTTGGAAGACCCACGCACTGGTAAGCGTCCGTATGCTGTAGTGCAATTGCGACAAGATGATGCCGCAGCATCATTGTTTAATATTGTTGGTTTTCAAACTCATTTAACTTGGGGTGCCCAAAAAGAAATCATCCATATGATTCCAGGATTAGAAAATGCGCAAATTATGCGTTATGGGGTAATGCATCGTAACAGTTACATTAATTCTCCATTATTGCTCAATCCTACATATAATACCAAAAGTAATGAAAATCTATTCTTTGCAGGACAAATTTGTGGTGTAGAAGGTTATATTGAATCATGTGCTTCAGGCGCTTTAGCTGGAATTAACGCAGCAAATAAGGCGATGGGTAAAGAAATGATTACTTTACCAACGAGTACTATGATGGGCGCAATGGCTCACTACATTACCCATGCCAATCCTAAAGGTTTTCAGCCAATGAATGCTAACTTTGGATTATTAAGCATGGATCCAACGATAAAGAAAAATGAACAAAAAGAAGTTGCTGCCAAGGTTGCTTTAGCACAAATTCAAGTATTAAATGACTAATTTCTGTTAGTTTCACGATAAATTCTATGGAAATATGCATTATTTCAAATAATTTGGGAAATAATTGCATATTTCCTTTTATTTATGCGTATTTTTTGGTAAATTATATAGGCACGTTTTATGTGCAATACACACACCAAGAATTCCTTGATCCGTGCATTAGCAATAATGTTATCAAGGTTCGAATTGGTGGAGGAACAACGGAAAGGAAGGAAATTATAAATGTCAGTTGTTACAATGCGTCAACTTCTTGAAGCTGGTTGTCATTACGGTCATCAAACTCGTAAATGGAACCCTGCAATGAAGTCTTACATCTATGCTGCGAAAAACAGCGTACACATCATCGATTTAGCTCAAACTATGGAATGCTTAGATACAGCATATGCTAAATTGAAAGAAATTACAGAAAACGGTGGTAAAGTTTTATTTGTTGGTACTAAAAAACAAGCACAACAAGCAATCACAGATGAAGCTTTACGTTCTGGTTCATTCTATGTAAACCAACGTTGGTTAGGTGGTACTTTAACAAACTTTAGAACTATCCAAAAAAGCGTTAAACGTTTATTAGAAATTGAACAATTACAAGCTAGTGGTCAAATTAACTTATACACTAAGAAAGAACAAGCTGGTTATTTGAAAGAACAAACGCGTTTAGAAAATTTCTTAGGTGGTATTAAAGAAATGAAACGTTTACCAGACGCTTTATTTATCGTTGACCCTACAGAAGAACACAATGCGGTTGCTGAAGCTAAAAAATTAGGTATCCCTGTATTTGCTTTAATTGATACAAATGCAAATCCAAGTTGGGTTGATTATCCAATCCCTTGTAATGATGATGCATTACGTTCAATTAAATTAATGGCTTCTGTTATGGCAGACGCTGTTGTTGAAGGTAAAGGTGGTTTACCGTTAACAGCGAACCAACCTACTGAAGGTGAAGATATCACAATGAGTGATGTATTAGTTTCTGTTGAACAAGTTCAAAAAGAAATGGAAAGACGTAGAAGAGAAAAGATGGAAGAACGTAGAAATCGTGAAAACCGTCGTAACTTCAATGGTGAACGTCGTATCATCAAAAAAGAAGATGGTACTGAAACAAAAGTGGATGGTGAAGATCGTCCAAAACGTATCCGTAAACAAGTTAATGCGGATGCAACTGCACAAAAAGAAGGAGAATAATCATGGCTGTTACTGCTGCATTAGTTAAAGAATTGCGTGAAAAAACTGGCGCTGGTATGATGGATTGCAAAAAAGCGTTAGTTGAAGTTGATGGTGATATTACAAAAGCTATTGACTGGTTACGTGAAAAAGGTATTGCGAAAGCGGCTAAAAAAAGCGGACGTGTTGCTGCTGAAGGTTTAACTCGTGTTGCTTGCGATGGAAATAAAGCTGTTGTTGTTGAAATGAACAGTGAAACAGATTTCGTTGCAAAAAATGAAGCTTTCTTAAAATTAATTGATGAAGTTGCGCAAACTATTTTAGCAAGCGATGTTACTACTTTAGAAGAAGCAAATGCTTTGAGTTTAAATGGTAAAACAATTGCAGATTGCGTTGTGGATGCAACAGCAACAATTGGTGAAAAGATTACGTTAAGACGTTTTGCTCGTATGAGTAAAGAAGATAACGATATCTTCGGCCCATATATCCATATGGGTGGTAAAATTTCAGTTGTTTGCGTATTAAAAAACACACAAGATGCTGCCTTAGCAAAAGATATTGCGATGCAAGTTGCTTCAATGTCTCCATCTTACGTATCTCGTGATGATATGCCAGCTGAAGTTGTAGCTCACGAAACTGAAGTTCAACAAGAAATCTTAAAAAATGATGAAAAAATGGCTGGTAAACCAGAAAAAATCTTAGCTGGTATTATTGAAGGTCGTGTTTCTAAAGCATTACAAGATATGTGCTTAGTTGATCAAGAATACTTTAAAGATACTAATAAAAAAGTAAAAGCAGTGTTAGCGGAAGGAAATACAAGCTGTGCTGGATTCGTTCGTTATGCTGTTGGTGAAGGTATCGAAAAGAAAAACGATAATTTCGCTGAAGAAGTAATGAGCCAAATTAACGGTTAATTATCAATCATTAAAGCTATCCTATCTGGGTAGCTTTTTTATTTTTCCGGGTACATTCCTAGCTATATTTCCTAATAGGTAGGAAAAAACACGTGACATTTTAGGGTGAATTATCGTAAAGTATTAGTATGAACGAAAGATGTAAAAAACTAATTACGATTTTAAATACACAACGCAATTGGTTAACGGGCAAGGAATTGGCAGGCTTGCTTAATGTTACAGATCGAACGATACGTCACGATATTGATACAATTAATAAAGAGTTTAATGGGTTGATAGAGTCTAACTGTCGATTTGGCTACCGTATTAATGTTAATAAAGCCGAATCTATTCAGCTTATTGATCATCAAAATATTCCGCAAACTAGTGATGATCGTATCAAATACATTTTAAACGAGTTATTACGCACGGGACAATTTGTTAGTGGCTATGCCTTGGAAAATGCATTGTTTGTTTCTGACTCAACAATTAAATCCGATTTTCGTAAATTAACAAAGATGCTTGAAGAATATTCATCATTAAAATTGATTCATGAAGATAATCGCTATCGATTGGAAGGCAATGAAGAAGAAAAACGATTATTATATAAACGTTTATTAACGAAAGAAACGCAAGGAGACTTCATCAATTTACAAAAAATTGCTAATCTATTTACGCAATTTGATTTACTTTATGTTAAAGAAGTATTGGATGAAGTCTTTAATGAATATGATTTTTCGATTCGGGATGAAACTTACCCAATGTTAATGATTCATATTGGGGTGGCGTTGCAACGTATGATGATGTTCAATTACGTACAAAAGTTTTCGAGCTCTAATATTAAAACAGTAAAAGAATATTTGATTGCTAAGACATTTTATGAACGAATGAAAAAATATTTGCATTTGCAAGAAGTTAACGAAAGTGAGTCTATGTTATTGGCGTCTTTGTTGTTGGGAAAACGGAGCGCTGATTTTAGAGCCAATCGTGATGTTATCGAAATAGCTAAGGAATTAACGATAAAAATCGTCGTTGCCATTAATGATCATTATGATATTGATTTTAGTGGGGATGTATTTTTTCAAAACGGATTAATTGTTCACTTACAAAATCTTATTGATCGCGTTCGCCATAATGTGCAACTTTCCAATGTTTTCTTAGCTGAAGTTAAGAAAAGCTATCCATTAGTGTTCGATTTAAGCGTGTTTATTGGACATATTATTGAAGAAGAATTGAATCAACCAATAACAGAAGATGAGCTGGGTTTTTTAACTGTTCATTTAGGCGCTGCTTATGATCGTCTTAATATGAATACCTTTTTCCATGCTGTATTGATTCAACCTAACTCTAGCATGATGAATAGTGTTTGTTTAACTCGATTAAAAGAAAAGTTTTCAGATCGTTTAATTATTGATGCTTTACTTGGGTATTATGATCAAGGACGCATTGATTCACTTGGCCCCGATTTTATTATCACTACTGTTCCATTCGATGCATTAACGACAACACCAATTATAAATATTAGTATGTTTGTTGGGTCAAAGGATGAATTTAAAATATTTAAGATGCTTAATGATTTGGAAAAAGAAAGATTAAAAACTACATTTGTTAGTTTTATCAGAGGGCTTATCAATCAAAACTGTTACTTTTATAATTTAGAAGCAGAGTCGTATGAAGAAGTACTTAATATTATGGCAGATAATTTGTATGCATTAAATCTTGTTAATTCCGATTTTAAAGCGTCAACTTTTGATCGTGAAAAAAGAGCATTTACTTCATTTGCTTATGGATACGCTATCCCGCATGCATTGGATTATTGTGCCAAACAATCATGTATTTCGATTGCGATATTGAAAAAACCTGTTCGATGGGGAGATTATGACACCAAATTAGTGGTAATGTTAGCAATTAAAGAAAATGAGAAGTCATTATTGAAAATATTCTTTGACTGGTTTGGAAGTATTAGTGATGATGACGGTTTAATGAATCGTGTTATTTCTGCTGATAATAGTCAGAAATTTATTGAATGTATCTTGGATAATGAGTAAGAAAGGTTTATTATGAAAAAGGAAAAAACACCAGAAATTGTAAATGCACCATTAAATAAACGGATGTTTGCTTATTTAATCGATTGGTATTTTGGATGGATATTTACAATATTACCTATTGCAATATTAAGACAGGAGATTTAAATATTAATACTGACTTAAGTAAATTCAGTGGCAATGATGTTTATATTGCTGGTTTATTGGGATTGTTATTTGCGGCTATTTATTTTTTCTTGATTCCCTTATGTACTAAAGGTCAAACAATGGGTAAGAAATTATTTCGTATTTCAATTCGGGATGAACAAGGTCAACCATTGAAATGGTATAAGTTAGCGCTGCGTCAAATTGTATTTGTCATGATTCTTGAAAGTAGTTTTATGATTAGTGGGAATTTGTTAGCGCAATTAATTGGGTTATCGATTGATCCGATTATTGGTCAATTGTTAACATATTGCATGATGATTGGTTTTTTAATTTCACTGTTCACAACCATCAAATATGGCAAGGCATTGCATGATTATATCGTATCAAGCAAAGTAATTGAATTAAATAAGGAGGCTTAATGATTATGGAAGATATGGAATTAGTTTGTTTTAAAATTATTAGCGCTGTAGGAGAAGCGAAAAGCGATTACGTTGCTGCCATTAATGCAGCTCGTGAAGGTGACTTTGCAAAAGCAGAAGAATTATTAGCTCATGGTGAAAGTGTGTTTGTTAAAGGGCACGAAGCGCATGCAGGTTTAATTCAAAAAGAAGCAGCAGGTGAAAAAACTGAAATCAGTTTGTTATTAATGCATGCTGAAGACCAATTAATGTCTGCCGAAACAACAAAATTATTAGCTCAAGAAATCATTGAATTGAGAAAAAATAAATAATGCGTAACTTTGGATATCTTGTTCGTCGCTTTTTTGCCTTTGGGGGTGATTGGTACATTAGCAGTGTATTGATCAATTTATTAGCTAATGGATTTTCTCATTTAATTCCTGGAGATAATGGCATTTATTATGGATTAATTTTATCAAGCTTAATTATTTCATATGTTTATTTTGTTTACTTGCCATTGCGCTTTTTTAATGGAAGTACATTTATCATGCGTTTTATGGTATTAAAAGTAGTGGATAGTAATGAACAATTGCCAAGTAATAAACAAATGGTCATACGCTATTTTGTTGGGTGTTTAATTTTAGAAGGTGCCTTTTATATTCCAAGTGTGAATATTCGCTCTTGCTTGATCATAGCGGTATTACCTTTTGATATTTGTTTTATGGTTTTATCACTTGGAAGTATGGTGTTGGCGGCAACAGATTATAAAAGTGGCTTATTTCGAACGTTACATGACCGCGTGAGTCATACGAAAGTTGTGGACAGTATTAAAGTTCCTAATAGTAAGGAAAAAGTTAGTAAAAAATTAACAAAGTAATCGTTTATAGTAGTATTAGTAGAACGGAGGAAGGTTATGAAAAGATTTTACTTATTCTGTGATAATGGAATGTCAACGAGTTTGATGGCAAGTCGCATGCAAAAAGTTGCTGATGCAAATAACTTACCAATTGAATGTAAGGCATTCACAGACAAAAGAATGGCTGAAATAGTTGATGCATACAACCCTGAAGTTATTCTTTTAGGCCCACAAGTAAAGCACATTTACGAGAAAGTAAATGAGCAATATGGGAAAGATCACGTTGTTGCGGTAATCGATAGCACAGATTACGGTAACGTAGATGGGGAACGTGTTCTAAAACGTGCTTTAAAAATGTACAAGGAAAGGAATAAATAAACTGTATGGATAAACTAGAAAAGTTTTTGATGCCAATTGCGAATACATTAAGTAAAAATAAAGTTTTATCTGCTATTCGTGATGGATTCTTGATTTCAGTACCAATTACAATCGTTGGTTCTATCTTCTTATTAATTAGTAATTTTCCAATCCAAGCTTTCTTGGATTTAATGACAAGCATCTTTGGTGCTGGTTGGGATGCTTATTTAGGTCGTGTATCGACGATTGCATTTGACTGTACTGCATTATTATCTTGCTTGGGTATCGGTTATTGCTACACTCGTGAAAAAGGTGTTGAAAATAAAATGGCCGGAGCTGTCATTGCGATTGTATGTTTCTTGATCATTACACCTCAATCAATTACTAAATAGTTGAAGGTGTCGCTGATCCTGTTAAAATGAACGGTTTAGGTTTCACATTCTTAGGAACAGCTGGTATGTTCTTAGCTATGTTAACAGCTATTTTATCTGTTGAAATCTTCTCTTGGGCAGTTAAAAAAGATTTAGTTATTAAAATGCCAGATGGTGTTCCACCTGCAGTTGCTGACTCATTCTCTTCTTTAATTCCTGCTGGAATTGCAATGTTTGTATTCTTTGTTGTTGGTATTATTTTTAGCCAAACATCTTATGAATATGCACACTATTTCATTTACCAAGTATTGCAAGCACCATTAGTAGGTTTAGGAAGATTAAGCGGATTTGAATTAATTTACCAATTCTTATCTACATTATTCTGGTTCTTTGGTATCAATGGTCCTGCTGTTACAAATACAGTATTCTCACCAATCCACAAAGCATTAACATTAGAAAACTATGAAGCTGCTGCAGCTGGTTTAGAAATGACAAATATCTTCACTGCCGGTTTCTCTGATTTCTTCTGTAACTATGGTGGTGGCGGATCCACTTTAGGATTAGTTATCATGATGGCGTTCTTAGGTAAATCTCAACGTATTAGTAAATTAGGTAAATTAAGCTTACCTGCGGCAATCTTTGGTGTAAACGAACCAATTATCTTTGGTTTACCAGTTGTATTAAACCCAGTTATTGGTATCCCATTCATCTTAGTGCCATGTGTTAATACATTGATTTCAACTGTTGCAACTATGACTGGTATTTTACCAATCACTGCTGGTTTACAATTACCTTGGACGACTCCAATCTTATTCTCTGGTTACTTGATTACTGGTAGTATCATGGGCACGATTGTTCAATTCGTTGAATTAATCATCGATATGTTAATCTATTACCCATTCTTACGAATCTTAGATAACAGATACTTAGCAGAAGAAAAAGAACAAGAAAATCAAACGGATGAATTAGATGATTTATCATTTGATGATTTAACTTTAGATTAGTTTTAGGTAAAAAGAAAAGAAGTAGTAATTATGAAAATTGTATTAATATTTGATCAAGGTTTAGCTGGCGCTGGTGGTAAATCTAATCCTAACGTAGGTTTACAAGCAGCAAAAGGTGGAATTGGTAGTGCATTAATGATGGAATCGCACTTTAAAAAGATTGATGCCAATATTATTGCGACATTATATTGTGGTAATGAATATTTTGACAATCATAGTGAAGAAGTTGTCACTAAAATGACGGCTATGTGTAAAAAATTAAATCCAGACTTCGTTGTTTGTGGCCCTTGCTTCAATTTCCCAGATTATGCCCGTATGGCAGCTATGATTAGTGCAAATATTCTACAAAACACTGACCTCAAATCTTGCGCAATGATGAGTAAAGAAAATGACGCGGTGATTAGCGAATATAAAGATAAGACACCAATTGTTAAAATGCCGAAAAAGGGTGGCACTGGACTTAACGATAGCTATCAAGATTTGTGCGATTTAATTATTAATACGGTAAATAACTCTACTGAATTACAAACTGTTAAAGATCGCGTTTGCTATTAACATTTAAGGCCTTATCGTTATATTAACGATAAGGCCTATTTTATAAGGAATGAGTATGATTGAAAATTTAAAACGTTTATGTATAACCTTCGGTGTATCCAGTGCGGAAGAATCCATAGCAAGCATTGTTAAAGACTTTGCTAATCAATTAGGATACATCATTACAAAAGATCGTTTAGGAA
>CALCFG010000004.1 GCA_937900565.1 uncultured Erysipelotrichaceae bacterium | reverse complement strand
ATTTGGAAAGTGACGATACTGCACGTCAGGGATTGGAAAAAATGCGTTATACTGGCTTTACTGCGATTCCTGTCATTGAACCGAAAACTGGTGTTTATGTAGGGACAATTAGTGAAGGGGGATTTTTATGGGAGATTGTTGATAAAATCAACAATAATCCATTAAAACGATTGGAAGATGTTTCCTTAGTGGAGTTAATTGATCCAAGTAAATATAAAAGCGTGAATGTGGAAACATCATTGGATGAATTGGTATTATTAATTATGAATCAAAACTTTGTTCCGGTGGTGGATGATCGCAATGTGTTTATGGGAATCGTAACCCGTAGGGCAGTTATTGACTATTATTATACAAATAGAAATCAACATGACGGTGAATAACCGTCATTTTTAGATATACTTGTAACATGTTAAATAAGATATTCAATGTTGTGTATCACCATATTGTAGTGGTACTAATCATTACTGTTGGTAGTGTAATCGGATGTTGTGTTTATTTTATGCCAATAACTCAACATGCAACGTTTAACGTGGAATTAAATGAACCCATTAGTAAAAACTATACTGATTATTTTTATGATTTTTATGGATATGATGTGGATTTATCCAATCAATTACCTTATTGTTTTACAGCAGTCGGTATCCAAGAAATCCGTGTTAATGTTGGTCCGTTTGTGTATCCTTTGGTATTTAATGTGAGCGATACTAAACAACCAATCGTAACGATTGAATCGTTGGTTGTTGAACAAATGGATGATATAGAATCATTAATACAAGTAAAGGATGATAGTGACTATATGATAGAAGTATCTATGGAAAAGATTAATTCCCAATGGACGAGTCATGGATTTGAGTTGGCAAAGGTAACTTATCAAGTAAGTGATGAATTTAATAATGAAACTTATGGGGAATTTGTTGCATTAATTACTAATGGTCAGGAAGTTGGTAAAACATTGGGGCTAGATTATGATCAACCATTAGCAGATATTATTGATGATTATTTAATCCAATACGGGTTAAATAAAGCCAATTTAGCGTATGGATATTATAATCTCATTACGGAAGAATCTGTTGTACTTAATGAGAATCGTTATCAAGTGGCTGCTTCAACCTATAAATTGCCACTAAATATGGTGTATTGTGATTTATTGGAAAAAGGGGAAATTTCACTTACTGATCAAGTCGTCTATGAAAAAAAAGATTACGAAACAGGTGCCGGCTATTTGGAAACAAACCATTCAATCGGCGATAAAATTAATATCAAGGAATTAATGCAAGAATCGCTTTTTTGGTCCAATAATACCGCATCTCGAATGCTTTATAAATATTTGGGTGGGTTTGAGTCGTTTAAGAATATCGCAAGTGATTATGCTAAAAATTTAGGATATGAGCAACATGGAAAATCAAATTTAATTAGTGTGAATTATTTGTTGGCATGCTTAAAGCGAATTTATCGAAATCAAGATACGTATGACATGATGATTGATATATTGGCTAAAGCGAGTGAAGATAATTATGGACGTTACACGAGCAAAATACCAATGATGCATAAGTATGGACACTATGATACTGCACTGAATGATTGCGGTATTGTCTTTGGCCCAATCCCGTTTGCATTTGTTATTTTAAGTGAAAGTATGAGTGAAATTGATGTGGGCAATATTGTCAATATTATGGTCTTATATACATTAAATCATCCAGGTGAGCTAAGCTTGGATTATAATGGAAGCAATAAATAAAGGAGTGTATGCTTTTATGAATAAATCAGCCATTATTTTAGCAGCAGGTAAAGGAACGCGAATGGTATCCGATAAACCAAAAACATTGCATCGTGTCGCAGGTAGAGCGATGGTTTTGCATGTGTTGGATGCCGTTAAGCAAGCAGGTGCAAGTAAAATTGTAACTGTTATTGGATATGGAAAAGAAAAAATGGAAGAAGCATTGAAAGGTCAATGTGAATTGGCTGTTCAAGAACCGCAATTAGGTACTGCACATGCAGTAATGTGCGCTAAACAATGCGAAAATGACGAAGGAATTACATTAATTTGTTATGGGGATTGTCCATGCATTACAACAGAAACTTACCGGATGATGTATGAACAAATTAATGATTGTGATGCAGTTGTATTAACAGCGATTGTTAAAGATCCGGCCCATTTGGGAAGAATTGTTCGTAACCGTAGTGGAAATATTGAAAAAATTGTGGAATATAAAGATTGTTCGAAAGAACAACGGGAAATTAATGAAATTAATACCGGTATTTATGCGTTTAAAACTGAATTATTGTTTAAATACATTAAAGAAGTTAAAGATTACAATGCCCAACGTGAATATTACTTAACGGATTTAGTGGAAATCTTTAATCAACATGGATTGAAAGTAAAAGCGGTTAGTTTAGTGGATACGGAAGAAATGATTGGTGTGAATGACCGTGTGGATCTTGCTAGGGCCAATAATTTCTTAAATCGTAAGATTTGTGAAAAATGGATGCGTAAAGGCGTGACAATTATTGATCCAACTTCGACATACATTGGTTATGACGTACGTATTGGTGAAGATTGTACTTTGTATCCTAACAGTTATTTGACCGGTAAAACTACAATTGGTGATCATACAACCGTAATGATGAATTGTTATTTAGAAAATGCCATTATTGGTAGTAATACAACATTAGATAATGCCCGTATTATTGAAGATAATTGTAAGATTGGGCCATTTGTTCATTTAAGAATGCAAACTGTAGTGGAAAATGATAACCGCATTGGTAACTTTGTTGAATTTAAAAATACCCATTTTGGAGTGGATAGCCGTTGTGCGCATTTAACTTATTTAGGGGATAGTACCATTGGTAACAAAGTTAATATTGGCTGTGGTGTTGTTACGGTTAACTATGATGGTAAAAACAAATTCCATACGCAAGTGGATGATGGTGCGTTCATTGGCAGCAATGTTAACTTGATTGCGCCAGTACATGTGGGTAAAAAAGCAGTGCGTGCAGCAGGAAGTACAATAAATTGTGATGTAAATGATGGAGAAATGGCAATTGCGCGCTCTCGACAAGAAAATAAACCTGAAAAAGGTGTATTATATTTAAGCAAGGAGAAAAAATAAACAATGATGAAAGAAACTTTAATATTTTCATTAAGCAGTTCCAAACAATTGTGTAAAGAGATTTGTAACTTCTTAAATTTACCAGAAGGTAAAATCAGTGTCAAACATTTCGCCGATGGTGAAGTATTAGTTGAATTAGAAGAAACAGTGCGTGGTAGAGATGTCTACATTGTCCAATCGACATGCAATCCTGTAAATGAAAACTTAATGGAAGTATTGGTTGCTTGTGATTGCTTAAAAAGAGCAAGTGCTCATTCAGTAAACTTAGTAATTCCGTATTTTGGATATGCACGTCAAGATCGTAAAGCAAAAGCACGTCAACCAATTACAGCAAAATTAGTGGCTGATTTATTACAAACAGCCGGGGCTGATCGTGTCATTACATTGGATTTACATGCAGCCCAAATTCAAGGGTTCTTTAATGTACCAATCGATGATTTAACGGCCATTCCAATGATGGGGCAATACTTTAAAGCTAAGAATTTGGAAGATGTAGTGGTTGTATCACCGGATCATGGTGGAACAACACGTGCTCGTAAATTAGCGGATATTTTAGATGCACCATTGGCAATTGTTGATAAACGTCGTCCAAAACCAAATGTATGTGAAGCAATGAATGTTATTGGGGATGTTCGTGGAAAAAATGCCATTTTAGTGGATGATATTGTGGATACTGGTGGAAGTTTAGTAGCTGCTGCACAAATTGTTAAAGATAATGGTGCGAAAACGGTTCACTTTGCAGCAACTCACGGTGTATTAAGTGGTCCAGCAATGGAACGTATTCGTGATTCAGCATTAACTGAAGTGATTGTAACCAATACTGTACCTTTAAGTGATGAAAAGAAAGCAATCACTGATAAAGTTAAAGTGGTGTCAGTTGGTTATATGATTGCAAAAACAATTGAAGCAATTCAATCCCATACACCGGTATCGGATGTCTATAATTATTTCTCTCGCGAAGAATAATATTTTAACCTAGAAGTACACTGGTCAGTGTACTTCTTTTTATATTAATCCAAGCAGAAAACTCATAAGTCTTTAGCTTATGAGATGAATGCATTAATCTTGATTTTCTATATAACGTTTGATAGTTTCTGGGTTTGCTTCACCTATGGAACAAGCAAAATATCCATCACTCCAAAAAGTGTGTTCTTTCCAAAAATGTTTAGATAAAAATTTAGGGTAATTTTTCCATAAGTTAATTGTAGTTTCTTGCTTTAATTTCCTGACTA
>CALCFG010000003.1 GCA_937900565.1 uncultured Erysipelotrichaceae bacterium | reverse complement strand
TGGCGACATTCCAGAAGCGAGTACTCCAGTAGAAACAATTAGTCCAACTGCATCTCCAAGTAGCGAAGATGATGAAACGGATAAATCTGATGAGAACATTGATGATATGTACCTTGAAGAAGGGGATATATCGCAAGTCAGTGAATAGCGAAAGGCACTGCACATCATCTGGACTGACCAGATGACTTAAAAACAGTGCCATTTTATTTGTTATTGGTTAAAATGGTTTCGATAGTATTCAGAAAGGATGAATTATTATGTTTGAAAAATTCCAAAAATTATTCTTTGAAGAAGAAGAGTTTGATGATGAAGAATATGATGAAGAAGAGTACGAAGAAGTAAAACCAGCCAAGAAAAAAGAAAAGGGTAGTTTATTCGGCAAACGCAGTGGTGGTTTATTGGCTATTGATGATGACGATGATGATTATGATGACGATGAAGATTTACCAGTTATTGTCAAAAAAGAAGAATCACCATTAATGCAAACACGTTCAATTTCTACCAAAGCCGTTGTTGAACAAGAGCCAATTGTTGAATCAAAGGTTGAATTAAAACCAGCGATTGAGGTAAAAGTAGAAGAAGAAAAGGTTGAAAAATCGTTTGGCTTAAGTGTTGATGAAATTGCTCCAAGTGAAGAAATAAAACCACGTACATTAAGCAATAAAGAATTAAATAAAGTTGATTCTCACGTATCAACTAAACAAAACCATAAGCCATTTACTAGTGCTACCATTAATGATAATCCTTATAATAAAAAGACAAGTTCGAATGAATTTGGTGGTAATTTTATAAAGAATACAAAACGTCCATCATTGTCTACTGATAATTCCACATACTTATTCTCTCCAGTAATTTCACCAATGTTTGGTGTAAATGAAAAGGCAATGAATAGCTTTAATGAAACTCGAAAGATTGTCGATGAACAAATGGAATTACGCGAAATGTCGCATTCTGAACCAAAGCAAGATACGATGGAAGATTTAGCAATGAAACGTGTTATTTCACCAATGTATGGTTCCAATTTGGTTAATCCAGTCATTGAAGCTGTGGAAGCTTCCAATCATGTGCAAAATGATGAAGAAGTTGTTGAAGCACCAAAAATCCAACCGTTGGATGGTTCCAACAGCGTGCAATATCAAAGTCTAGATGATTTAATTAAAGAAGGTCGTAACAGCGCAACCGAAGAAAATTTAGAAGCGACCAAAGCATTTAAATTTGAAGACTTGTTGACAGATGATGAGCCAGTAACACCAGTAGCGAAAGAAAGTGAAAGTCAAAAAACCGTCGAAAGTCCTTTCTCTGCCTACAATTTATTTAGCGATATCGAGGAATCTGATGAGTAAAGAAACACCTTTATTCTTTATTGGAATTAAAGGGACAGGAATGGCCGCGCTAGCTTGTATGTTGCACGATATGGGCTATCAAGTCAGTGGCTCTGATTTAGAAAAACATTTTTTTACTGAAACACCATTAATTGAACGTAAGATTCCTATTTATTCGTTTAATCATCATGTGATAGAAAATCATTCCATTGTAATTGTAGGTAATGCTTTTTTGGATGACTTCAGTGAAGTTAAGCAAGCGAAAGCTAATAAAACATTAACTATTTACCGTTATCATGAATTCATTGGTGAATTTATGAAAAATTATACGAGTGTTTGTGTGGCTGGAAGCCATGGGAAAACTACCACTACAGGAATGATGGAAACAATGATCAATTATTCTTTACCTTGTGGTTATATTGTTGGTGATGGCAGTGGGTACATGCCAAGCGATTCTACGCATTTTGTATTAGAATCCTGTGAGTTCAGACGTCACTTTTTAGCATACCATTGTCAAATTGGTATTATTACAAATATTGATTTGGATCACGTTGATTATTTTAAAGATATTGATGACTATCGCCTTGCATATGAACAATTTGCATTGAATTGTCAAAGTGTTATTGCTTGTGGTGATGATTATCAGGTACGGATTGCAAATCTCGGTAATGATGTTACTTATTATGGATTTAATGGAAACAATGATGCTATTATTTCTATTATCAATGAGGATAATAACCATACTGAGTTTGTTATTAACTATCAAGGCAATGTTATGCATTTTAATTTGCCGTTAGTAGGACATCACTTGATTTTAAATGCTACAGCCTGCATATTAGCTGGTCTAAAGCTTAATTTATCTTTAGATAATATTGAATGTGGATTAGCAATGTTTAAAGGAGAAAAACGTCGCTTTGTAGTTGAATATTATGGTGATAATGTCATAGTGGATGACTACGCGCATCATCCAACCGAAATATCAGTAACCATTGATGCTGCTAAAAAACGTTTTCCAGGAAAAAAAATCGTTGCGATTTATAAACCGCATCGTGCGTCGCGAGTTGTTCATTTTAAGCAACAATTTATTGATGCATTAAATAAAGCGGATGTTGTCTATACTTGCGAATTTACAAGTATCGATGATCAAGATGATCCATCGTGTACATCCATTACGTATTTAACTAATTGCATCAATGGTGCAAGTGTATTATCTGAAGATAATCAAGGTGCAGTTTTATTACAATCCCATCAACCATGTGTTTATCTATTTATGAGTAGTAAAGATATATATCACTTGGAAGATTTATTAAAAGAAAAATTAAATAATGCCTAGGTTAAGTGCCTAGGCGTTGTTGTTTATTTGGCAAATTCCGTAAAGCTTTGTTATATTAACGATCATTAAGCGTTTGAGCTTACGATTTTTCTCATTAAACACGAAATAGACAGATGGAAAATGAAAAACTTTATTAAGCGTTAGCGCGCTTATGAAGCTTACTGCATGCTCGAATGTACCAGTATGTTCAACAAAGCAAGCGTTGAACTAACGAGTGGAAGTGAAACGGTTGAAACGACGTAAGAACCGTAGTAAAAGCGGATACTTTTACTTTTCTAAAAAATAACTTTTTAACGGATTAATGATTATTCTCATTGATTCGTTTTTAATTTGTTTAAATTATCAACTAAAATAAAAAAACTTACGAATAACGTAAGTGAATTTATTATTTGGAGCAAGTGAGCGGAATCGAACCGCCATCTAATCCTTGGCAAGGACTCGTTCTAACCGTTGAACTACACCTGCAACGCTCAATAATAATAACATTACAAATAGGACTGTGCAAGCATTTTTTATAAAAAAATTAAAAAATTTATTTTTCCTGAATTAGAAATCTAAGTGCAACCCCTGAAGCAGGTTGGGTTGCATTTACTCTTACATAAAGCTTTGTTGCTTTTTCTTGCACAATTAAAGTACAGTAATTATTAGGTGGGCTATTAGAATGGAGGTTAAAATATGAGCTCACATCTAACTTATGAGGATCGCCTTATAATAGAGGCAGGAATTACTAATGGAGATAGTAAAAGTAAAATTGCTAAAAAGATTAATAAAAACAAAACTACCGTTGATCGTGAAATTAAAAATCATAGATTTGTTAAAAATAGATGCAAAATGGGATGCGAATGCACTAATTATAGATTTTGCGCTCATGGTAGATATTGTCCAAAAGATTGCGAAGATTTTATACAATTCGAGTGTAAACGAAGGGATGTAAGTCCTGGAGCTTGTAATGGCTGCCCTTTATATAATAAATGCAGGATGAGTAAAATACGCTATGATGCAAAAAAGGCTCAGCAAGAATACGAAGCAATCTTAGTAGAATCAAGAGAAGGTTCAAATACAACTACAAGTCGGTTAATTTTTATTGGAGATATTATTAAACCACTATTAGAACAAGGACAATCCTTACAGCAAATTAAATATAATCATCCAGAAATATCAGAGAGTTTAAGTACACTATACGCTTATATTGATATTGGATTATTTCAAGATTTGAATATCCAAATCCGCAATATTTCGCTTAGAAGAAAAATGACACGTAAAGAGAGTAAGAATCGTTCTAAAGCGCTTAAAATGCGCAAAAACAGAGTGTATTTACGCGCTCACACGTATTCGGATTATATACAATTAATCACTGACAATCCGGATTTAAATGTCGTTCAAATGGATACCGTTTATAATAATCAATCTGGCCCATATATTCAAACATTCAAATTCATGAAATATGGTTACTTTTTTGCTATTTTGCATGAAGAAAAGACACAAGAATCAATGAATGAAGGAATCCTAATTTTAGAAAGTATTCTAGGTAGAGAGTTATTTAAAGAGGAAGTACAGGTTATCTTAACCGATCGTGGCACTGAGTTCTCTGCAATGAACAATCTAGAGTTGCTACCCGATGGAACGAGAAGGTTGTCGATTTTCAAATTGTTTAATCCAATCATCGACAGATTATTTGATACAAATA
>CALCFG010000002.1 GCA_937900565.1 uncultured Erysipelotrichaceae bacterium | reverse complement strand
CGAGTTCTCAAACAACTTTAAGTTTTGATGGTAAGCAAAAAGATGGTGTTAAATCTTGTTTGGAAAATCATATTAAAAAGAAATATCGTCGGATGAAATAAGTATGAGAAATATTAGCTTTCGTCATTGGATCATTAAAAAAATAGGTACAACACGGATTGCAGTATTGAGTTTTGTGTTTATTATACTTTTGGGTTCATTGTTGTTGTCATTACCGATTAGTAATTTAGAAAATACAGGTAATGATGTGAGTTATTTAAATCATTTATTTGTCGCTACCAGTGCAACTTGCGTTACTGGTTTAGTACCATACCCATTAGCCAGTCAATACACAACGTTTGGGTTTATTGTTATTGCAACGTTGATTCAAATTGGCGGTTTAGGCGTTATGACTTTATTCGCTTTTATTTTAACTTTATTAAAGGAAAAACTGTATCAAAGTGAAAAAAGATTATTGCATGATACGCTTAATACGAGTAGTTTGAGTGAAATTCCGCGCTTTCTTCATAAAATTTTCAAATATACATTTACTTTTGAAATGATTGGCTTTATTTTATTGGCATTCAAATTTGTACCAAAATTTGGTGTGAGTAAAGGTCTATTCTCTTCATTGTTTTTAAGCATTTCAGCGTTCTGTAATGCAGGAATGGATAGTTTTTCCATGAATTCACTCATTGATTACGTTAATGATCCATTGATTAACTTTGCTATTCCAATGTTAATTATTATGGGTGGTTTAGGCTTTAGTGTTTGGCTTGATTTATCCAGTTCATTTAAAAAAATGAGCAAAACCTTTCATAAAGGCGATATTATTTATGCGTTAAAGCATTTACAAATTCATACTAAATTAGTGTTATTAATGACGAGTGCATTGATTATCTTTGGTTTTGTTTCTACTTATTTAATTGAGTTTAATAATCCTAATACATTGGGATCCTTAAATGCGCTTGAAAAAATGTACCCAGCATTCTTTACGTCAATTACTTTAAGAACTGCAGGATTTGCGACCCTTGATATGGGGCTATGTCGGCCTGCTAGTTTATTTATTATGATCTTTTTAATGTTAATTGGTGGCTCTCCAGGTGGAACAGCTGGTGGTATTAAAACAACGACAATGTTGGTTATCATTATCACAATTGTGACATTAGCAAAAGATGAAAGTGCTTATATTAATATTTGGAGACGACGCATTACAACTAAAACGTTCATGCGTTCCATGATCATTGCTTCGTATTACTTTGTTTTCTTATTTATTGCGTTAATGATTTTACTGGTTAGTGATCCAGAATTATCTTTAATGACATTAATGTATGAAGCAACCAGCGCAATTGCAACTGTTGGATTAAGTATGAATGCCACTGGTCTATTAAGTGAAGTTGGACGTTTTGTTATTATTTGTTTAATGCTATTTGGTCGTGTAGGACCAATGTCTATTGTATTATTTATGATGCGAAATCATAAAGTTAAGAAAGGAAGTATACATTATCCGCATGCGGATGTACTAATCGGTTAATTATGAGACGAGAAAAATTTGCAGTATTAGGTTTAGGTGTATTTGGCTCAACCATTGCAACTAATTTAGCTAAACATGGATTTGATGTCATTGCCATTGATTTGGATGAAACTTGTGTGGAACGTGTGGCTCCATTTTGTGATGCAGTGCAAGCGGATTTTACCGATATTTATCAAATTCGCGAATTAGGAATTGAAGATGTGGATTGTGCAGTTATAGCAACAGGTTCATATTTGGAACAATCCATATTGGGTGTGATGAATTTGCAAGAATTAGGTGTACCTTACATTATTGCGAAAGCTAAAAATGGTAAATATAAAAAGGTATTGGAAAAATTAGGAGTACATAAAGTTATCCGACCAGAAAAAGAAATGGGTGAAAGGGTAGCAAAATTATTGGAAACGCCTAATTTAAATAATATTATTGATTTGGATGAAAACACAATGGTAGCTGATTTGATTCCACCGCAAGAATGGTTAAATAAATCCATTGTCGAATTAAATTTACGGTACCATTACGAAGTTAACGTTATTGGTATTAAACGTAATGGTAGCAATAAACTCAATGTATTAATTCAACCCAATACTGTAATCCATGAAGGGGATACGTTAGTATTAATTTGTACACAAGAATCATTATCAAAAATTAGTGTGCAAACGAAATAATAAATATAACAATGTAAAATTTTATGAAAATTTTGCATTGTTTTTTTATTTTAATCTAACCTTTGTAAGCGTTTACCTTATAATAAAATCAACAAATCAAACATTTACTAGGAGGTAACGAATCATGGATTTGAACGAAAAAATTTTCTGGGATGCCGCTGCACACGGTGAAGTTGAAACAGTGGAATCCTCAATTAGAAAAGGCGTCAACATTAACATAATCAACGCAGAAGGAAGAAGTGCGCTAATGCGTACGGCTAAACGTGGTCATGAAGATGTTGTACGCCTTTTAATTAATGAAGGGGCGAATGTAAATACTCATGATAAAAATGGTAAAACAGCATTGATGGGCGCAGCTAAAAAAGGTGAATTAAAAGTTTGCGAATTATTGGTGGATTCTGGCGCAAATGTTAATGCTCGGGATAATAATGGGCGTACGGCTTTATTACGTGCCGCATTTATGGGACATAATAAGGTAGTAACTTACTTGTTGGATAAAGGTGCGGATGTCAATACCGCAGATTCTTTAGGTAGAACACCATTGATGGAGGCAGTTACAACTGTTAGAACTGATATTTGCGATTTATTAATTGCTAAAGGTGCCAATGTTAATGCCAAAGATTGCAAAGGATGCACAGCATTAATGCGTGCTGCGTATGCGGGTGATCCAGGTATGGTTGAATATTTAATTAAACATGGTGCAGATAAAACTATTACAGATAATAATGGTGTGGCTGCCATTCATTATGCACGCACTGAATGCGTGGATGCATTGAAAGGATGGTTAGCTTACTAATGAAAGACTATCATGCAAAAGATATACGTAACGTTACATTATTAGGTCATAATGGTTGCGGTAAAACGAGTTTGATTGAATCTATGTTGGCATTTTCTCATACAATTGATGCCCAAGGTAGTGTTGATCGTGGAAATACAGTTTGCGATTTTGATAGTGAATGCATTAATCGAAAAACCAGTTGTTATTGTGCGATTGCACCGATTGAATGGAAAGATATTAAAATCAATTTTATTGATACGCCAGGTTATTTAGATTATGCTGCTGATCGTAAAGCAGGGCTAAGCGTTGGGGATAATGTATTAATTGTTGTTGATGGTAAGCAAGGGATTCAATCCGGTACCGAAAGAGCGGTAGCGGATGCGCGTCAAGCCCATTTACCAACTATTTTCTTTATCAATAAATTGGATGATCCACAAGCTGATTTTAATAGAACATTGGAAAGCTTACGTGATACCTTTGGTAAATCAGTTATTCCTTTTGAAGTACCAATTGTTGAAAACGATAAAATTGTAGGATCAGTTAATATTTTACGTCGCAAAGCTTGGTATTATAATGATGCGGAAACGCCACATGCTGTTCCTGAAGAATTAGCAGAATTAGTGGAAGACTATTATTCCCAAATTGCTGAAGCCATTGCCATGAGCGATGATGCATTGATGGAAAAATTCTTTTCTGGTGAAGAATTCAGTGATGAAGAGTTGGTGCAAGGCTTAAGTTATGGGGTAGCGTTTGGTGAAATTGAGCCTGTATTCTCTGGTAGTGCTTTGCACCAAACAGGCATTTACCGTTTATTGGACTTAATCCGGGAATACTTCCCTTGCTATCAAGAATTGGAAGAAGTTGAAGCATTCGATAGTAATGGTGATATCATTACGTTAAAAACGAATGAAGATGAACAATTCTCAGCACAAATCTTTAAAACTATCATAGACCCATTTGTTGGTCGTATCTCTTATTTAAAGGTTAAAACCGGGGTGTTAAGTTCGGGTGCTACAGTATATAATTCAAGTACTGATACAAAAGAAACAATCATGCAAGTATATGCTGTGCGTGGTAAAGTGCAAATGGCAGTTGGTAAATTATTTACTGGAGATATTGGTGTTGTTACTAAATTAACCAATACATTCACTAATGATACGTTATGTGAAGTGAATAAATATGTAAAATATGAACCAATACAATTCCCTGTACCAATGTTAGCGCGTGCTGTTGCCCCAAAAACAAAAGCTGATGAAGATAAGATGAGCCAAGCATTAACAAAGTTAGTGCAAGAAGATAAAGGCTTAAACTTTGTTATTAATACTGAAACAGGTCAACAATTACTTTATGGTGTTGGCGAACAACATATTGATTTAGTGTTAAGCAAATTACGTTCAAAATTTAAAGTGGAAGTGGAATTAAGTGCACCAATTACGCAATACCGTGAAACAATTACTAAAACAGTTACTGCCCAAGGTAAGCATAAAAAACAAACCGGTGGTGCCGGACAATATGGCGATGTAATCGTAACATTCGAACCATGGGATTGTGAAGAAATGGTATTTGAAGAAAAAGTGTTTGGCGGTGCCGTTCCACGTCAATATTTCCCTGCTGTTGAAGCAGGTTTACGTGAATGTATGAATAAAGGTGTCTTGGCGGGCTATAAAGTTGTTGGAGTAAAAGCAACGTTAATCGATGGTAGCTATCATGAAGTCGATAGTAAAGATATTGCCTTTAAAGCAGCAGCACGCCTTGCTTATGTTAATGCTATGCCACAAGCCAACCCAATTCTTTTGGAACCAATTGGTAATGTGGAAGTTATTATTCCTGAACGTTATACAGGAGATGTGATTGCTGATTTAAATAAAAAACGGGGCATGATTGTTGATATGAGTACGAATGATAAAGGATTTACCGTAGTACATGCGCAAGTTCCGATGGCTGAAATGAATGAATATGCAATTGAATTACGTTCCATTGCCCAAGGTAGAGGGGATTATACATGCGTTTTTGATCGTTATGAACCAGTGCCTGCGTTCTTACAAGAAAAGATTGTCGAAAAAGTAAAACGCGATAAAGATTAATTTGTATATTTAAGTGAACTTACCGAATTGATTAATAATTCATTGAGTTCACTTTTTCTTTGATCTGTCTTAATAAAAATGCATTTGATTTTCACTAAAAAAAGTAAATATTTTGCTTGCATGGATTAAATTGTTAAATATAATATTTTTGTTAGGAGTAAAAATATATGAGTCAAAATTTAGTTTATTCAGGTAAAACAAAAAATGTGTATGCATTGGACAATGGTCATTACTTATTAAAGTTTAAAGACGATTGTACTGGTAAAGACGGTGTCTTTGATCCAGGAGAAAACTCCGTTGGATTAACTATCGAAGGTGTGGGCGATGTTAATTTAAGAATGTCTATTTATTTCTTCGAAAAAATTAATGCTGCTGGCATTAAAACACATTATGTAAGTGCAGATTTAGCCAATACAACAATGGAAGTATTGCCAGCCAAAGTATTTGGACATGGTTTAGAAGTTATTTGCCGTCATAAAGCTGTGGGAAGTTTTATTCGTCGTTATGGTGAATACATTGAAGAAGGTGCTGATTTACCAGCTTATGTGGAAACTACATTCAAAAATGATGCAAAAGGAGATCCACTCGTTACCAAAGATGGCTTGGTTGCATTAAAAGTTTTAAGTGAAAAACAATACGATGATATTAAATCAATGACACAACAAATTACACAAATTGTTGCCGATGATTTAAAAGCGAAAGGCTTAGTATTATATGACATTAAATTTGAATTTGGTTATGATGCTGATGGAAATGTCATGTTAATTGATGAAGTCGCTTCTGGAAACATGCGTGTTTATAAAGATGGCTCATATGTTGATCCAATGACGTTATCTCAATTGTTCTTTGCTGAATAATCGATAAATTCTTAACGGTGAATAGAAATTGTATTTGCTTATGCAATTTAAATTTGCTATTATTTATTAGCAACAAAATTGGAGGTGGATTATGCCTAGAGAAAATATCACTTTAAAGTGTTCAGTTTGTGGTGAAGAAAATTACATTTCTACACGTAACAAGAAAAAACATACAGAAAAATTAGAAACTCAAAAATATTGCCCTGTATGTCGCAAAAAAACATTGCATAAAGAAAAGAAATAGAAAAATTAGCGATGCATTATGTATCGCTTTTCTATTATTTAATGAAAGTATTATTTAATGAAAGATTAAGATATGGAGAAAATATGCAAGTAACAACAATTAATGTTAAATCCAGTGATAATAATACATATGTATTGATTCAAGATAATCAAAGTATCGTTATTGACCCATCTTGTACTGATGGTCGAATCCAACATACATTAAGTGGTACGCAATTAAAAGCCATCTTATTAACTCATGGTCATTATGACCATTTCCTTGGCCTAAATGCATTGCATCGACTTTACCCTAACGCACCAATCTATTGCAATCATAATGATTGGGATTTCGTGAGTGGCGATGCGACGATATTTTCCAGTCAACATTTAATGGATATTTCCTATATATCACAACAATCACTTAATGATATTGATTCAGGACATTATACTTTTGGAAATTTTAATGTTGAAACCTTTTCTATGCCAGGACATTCTAAGGGAAGTGTCATTTATGAAATTGATCATCAATTGTTTACGGGTGATGTCTTATTTAAAGATAGTATTGGGCGATGTGATTTAGTGGGCGGTAGTGATAAAGCAATGCAGCAATCATTGCGTTTATTCAAACAATTTAATGACGATACGATTGTCTATCCTGGCCATGGTAGTGCAACAACCATTGGTAACGAACGGCATTATAACCCATGGCTAATTCATTTAATTGGTCGTTAAATAGTTAATTATAAAAAGGTTGAAGTAATTCAATCTTTTTTTAAGTTTGTGTATGGTTTCCTTGCTCTTATGATTTGAAAGGAGGAGCAATGAAAGAAGCGTTAAACCGCTTATTGTCACTTGCATTAGTGAATAATGCCAGTGATATTCATTTGACGCTTGTGGAAACGCAATGCGTAATCGAATGGCGTATTAACGGAGCATTGCAATCTGTGCCAACAAGCACGATAAAAGTTGATCAACGCTTATTCCATTATTTAAAATACATTTCTCATTGCGAATTAAGCAATATGGCAAGTCCGCAAAGTGGTTCATTTGAAGTGGAAGTTAATAACAAAAAGATAGCTTGTCGCTTTGCTTTATTATCCACTCGTTTTCGCCAAGCAGGGGTATTACGTATCTTAAATCAAGGTAATTTTATTCCGTTAGATAAACTTACTTATGATCAACAAGCACTTGAGATGTATCATCAACTATTAACACTTAAAAATGGATTAATTCTGTTAACGGGTGCTACGGGTTCAGGTAAAACAACCACGGCTTATTCGTTATTAAATGCATTTAAACAACGAAAGATATATAGCATTGAAGATCCAATTGAAATTTATTATCCATCTATTATGCAAGTGCAAGTCAATGAAGCCAATGGATTAACGTATGCAAATGCGATTAAACAAATCATGCGCCATGATCCTGATATTATCTTTATTGGCGAAATTAGAGATGAAGTCGCAGCTAAAATGGCCATTCGATCGGCGTTAACTGGACATTTGGTCATTACCACATTGCATGCTACAAATTGCGTTGCAGCGCTTTATCGCATGCTGGATCTTGGTGTAGATCCTGATCAATTTTTTCAAGTATTAACTGTGATAACGTGTCAATGCTTGGTATCTGAATTATCCCGAAATATTAAATTTAGTGTAGTTGAATATTTGGATGAAGCGAAAATAATGAATTTTGCTCAAACAAAAACGATTGAATATGAAACATTGGCAAATAAACTCGCGTTACTTAGCTATCAAAAAAATATTGCATATTGAATTATTACCCAAACGATTAGATCATACCGATTGCATTGTAATGACTACATTATTGGAAGGCGGATATCCTTTTGATTTAATACAACGCATATTAAAGACACAAAAGAATGAAAAATTATTCAATCAAGTCAAAGATAAGTTAGAAAATGGCATTCCGATCGAAGAAGCACTTTATCCAATCTTACCAAAAGACTATCAAAAGAGTTTCCTTACATTTATCGAAGTATTATCATTAAGTAAATGTTTAAAACAATGCCACGCGTTAGCTTTGTTGAATCGTCAAATGAGCCAATATTGGCTTAAAAATGTTTTACCATCTGTTTTATTAATCCTATTATCATGCGTAGGATTGGTGCTATTTAAAGCATATGGAATAGAAATTATGGAACAAATGGCAAATAGTTTTCATCAAGAATTACCTTGGTTAACTTACTTGGATTTGTTTTTATCTATCAGCATTTTTACTTTGAGTTTAATAATCATAATTTTAACATTGCTAGTTATTTTATTAAGTATACCTAAAGTTAATCGTTTTTTATTGATGCATATTAATAATACAAAGAAGAACTTATTGGTTTTGAAAGTTTCTTATGATTTTGCTTTAGTGTTTAATGCTTGTTTAAAACAAGGGGTTAATACGTACCAAACTATATCTGTTATGTTAAGAAGTAAAGATTATTTAGTGTCATTAATCGCATCGATGATTCACGAAGCGTTGCAACAAGGAAATAGTTTTATTAATGCCTTACACGCTACCTGTTTGGATGATACCTTAATTCGCTTTATTGAACTATCTATGTATTCAAATTCAGTATCGGAAGCATTGGATGCATATCAAACAAGTTGCTCCGATTTAATTCAAAGGAAATGTCGTCAAAGCGCAAAATTTATCCAAACCGTAACTTATTTATTGATGGGTGGATTAATTGTATGTATTTATCAAGTGTTATTCTTACCAATGCAAATAATGACAACACTGTAGAAGTAAAGGGGAAGGTATGAAAGTTAAAGGTTTTACATTATTGGAAATGATCATTGTTGTTGCAGTAATATCCATTGTTTATTTATTGGCAGTTCCTAATATTCAAAAAGTTATGTCAGTTGTGGATCAAAAAGGATGTGATTCATTGGTAAAAGTGGTAGATGCAGCAATCCTAGAGTTTAAATTGGAATATGATGTATATCCGAATAGTGTTTCGGAATTAATTGACGCCGGTTTTTTGAGTGAAGATCAAGCACAATGTGCAGATGGTCGTTCCATTAGTATAAGTGGAGGGCAAGCAATTGCAGGTTAAAGGTTTTACCATGATTCAATGTTTGATTGCTTTAGCAATCGCTTCCATTACTTCACTGTTTACTTCCGTTATGGTGCGCCCCATTCATTTGGGTATTTCCCATATATTTTATGGTAAAGCACTGTATACGCAAGTACTTTCCATATTTGATCAAAGTTATCAAAACATGGAAAGTATTGAAGGATGTGATTTTAATGAATTATTTTATTATCCATCGGGAACAGTTAATAAAGCACAGGCTGTTCATTGTGGGAATAGAGAGTTGATCGTTCATTTAGGTAACGGTAACATCGAATGAAGAATAAAGCTTTTATTGAAGTAGATGGTTTAATTGGCCTTGCAATTTGCAGTGTTAGTGCAGTGATATTATTTGGCTTTAGTTTGGTAAGAATGCATTTTGATGAAGTAATTGAACAAAAGCAAATGAAAATCAATGAAGCAATTTATGATCAAATGCTGCAAATTGATACCTGTATTATTGAACCCATTGAAACAGAAAGTACTGAAGAAAGTGAATTGGAAGAAGTGTTTGATTAAAGTAAAGGGATTTACGTTAATTTCCGCGCTATTCATGTTAACCATCTTAAGTATTTCAGCGATTAATTTAAACGCCTTAATGCATGTACTATCACGAACAAATCAAATTAATTATTCAGTGGGTAATAGTAAAGATATTTACTTGTTGCAATATAAATTGGCTTTTGCAACAGATTTAGAAAGTGATGGTAGTGCATTGTATTTTAACTATGAAGATCAAGATTATACATTAAAACAAATTGACGATCATCTTGTATTAACTCCAGGTGCGCAATATTTTGCATTGCATGTTGATGCTGTTAATTTTTATCAAAATGGTACTATTTGGTTAATGGATATTACGATTGACGAAATTGAGCAAACCATAGCATTAGCGTATGAAGATTAAAGGATTTACCAGCGCACTGTTTCTTTATTACTTACTATTGATTGCAACATTGGTCAGTGCCCAATTGGAAAGTTTTCGTTTTCAATTGCAAACAATGGAAATGTTAGAATACCTAAGTGAGGATATTGGTTCTTTAAATCATGCTTTAGCTTTTATATATTGTGAAACAATGAATCATAATGAAGACTATAGTGCAAGCTTTAATTCCATTAGTGTGGAAGGTATAAATGATTATCAAGAAAGTTTAGGTATGGCACAAATCTATGGAAACCAAGGGGTAAGCATCGAATATAATTTTGATCTAAATGATTTAAGCTTACATATTGAAAGTATTAAATACTCTTGGTAAAAGCCATTAATTTTGGAGTACCCTAGCCAAATCTTATTTGACAAAAGAAATTTTTAATCTATACTTTTAGCGGGAGATTTAGATAAAAATAT
>CALCFG010000001.1 GCA_937900565.1 uncultured Erysipelotrichaceae bacterium | reverse complement strand
ATGCACTACTCAAATCTTATAAAAACTCTTTACAAATCATAGTTGGTCTCCTTTGAAAAAAAGAACGAGCTTACTCGTTCTTATCCTTCTAATTTTCTGAAAAATTGCGGTATATTCGAATCTACCTCATCATCTTTATCATCCATTACTGGTGATTTTAAATCAAATGATGGACGAGATTCCACTTCAGCAACACTCACTTCATCTTCTTCATCAAATCCAGTTGCAATGATTGTAACAATAATTGCATCACCTAATTTATCATTTACAGCCACACCATAAATGATATCAATATCTGTTCCACTGGATTCACGGATGAAATCAATAACTTCACTTGAATCATACAACGTCATGCCAGTTCCACCAGTCACGTTAACAATAGCATTACGCGCCCCACGAATATCACCTTCTAGCAATGGAGATGCAACTGCACGTGCTGCGGCTTCTTGGGCCTTATTATCGCCCTCAGCCATACCTATACCAATTAATGCTTGACCTTGGTTTTCCATAATTGACTTAACATCCGCAAAGTCTAAGTTAATTAATGCTGGCACTGCAATTAAGTCAGTAATTGTTTGCACAGATTGTCTTAAAATATTGTCAGCTTCTTGGAATGCTTGTTCAAATGGAATATGACCAATAATTTCCAATAGACGGTCATTTGAAACAATGATTAATGAGTCAATGTACTCTTTTAATTCTTTCAAACCACCTTCGGCGTAGTTTGCACGACGTCTTCCTTCAAACGTGAATGGTTTGGTAACAACAGCTACACTTAACGCGCCCAAATCTTTCGCAATTTTTGCAAAAACTGGAATCGCGCCGGTACCTGTACCTCCGCCTAAACCACATGTTAAGAAAATCATGTCACTGCCTTCCATGGCTCTTCTGATTTCTTCTTCTGTTTCCAATGCTGCTTTACGTCCATTTTCAGGATTTCCGCCTGCACCTAAACCATCTTTACCTAAAACTATTTTATTTGCGCAAGGACTTGAATCCAATACTTGAATATCTGTATTGCATACATAGAATTCAACACCTTGTACACCATCTCTTACCATTCGTGCAACAGCATTGCAACCTGCTCCACCAATACCGAATACTTTAATACGTGCAATTTGATTATATGTTAAATTGGCCATTGTCTAATCCCTTCCTGGTTATTTCTTCCCCTGCAATAAAACACTTCTTAATTTATTTGTTATGGTCATTTCTTTGAATTCATCACTTCTTAAATCCACGATTCGTGAAAAAGTAGCAACATCTACACTGGTTTGATCTCGACCATTGACTTCTAAAAGATCCTTATAAGCATAAAACAAACCAGCGCAACTTGTCAAACTTGCATTTCGAATTCCTAAAGTATCTGGCATATATGTCTTAATTTCACAGTCCAACGACTCCTTTAAGCGATCTCCAATGCCTTGAATCTCTGCCATGTCATTAGTTAAAACAATAGCACTTTTACCACTCGAAATAATTGGTTCAACTGCTTGTTTTACTAAATCAATCCAATAGGCAACCCCTGGTTCAATGCAATCATAAATTTCTTTTTCACTTAATGTATGCGTTAATTCATCTTCTGCCCAAACATAACTCGTTTGAGTTGATAATACTTCCGCATTTTCTCTTACATTATATTTAATCAAACGCGATGCAACTTTAAAGCCAACATGATATTGATTATCCAAAGCATTAGCTAACTGTTGCATACCCACAGGTATTTGCATGAAATTAACCAATCGGCCATCATAGAACATAGCCATTTTTGTATCGTAATATTGCCCATCCAATAAGATTATGTATTTATCCATGGATTGTTCAAATAAAGAGGCTTCTTTACCGATAGCAAAACAATCCAAGAATAAATCCATTACGTTTAAACCAGCTTGTTCCACAACCGATACGTAATCATATAATGTTTTACGATCAGCACTGTAAATGTCCATCAATATTTTTAAATCATCTAAAGTTTCATCAATTGGAACTTTTCTTGTACTAATGCCGTTGCAATAAAATTTAACACAATTAACTTGTACGATTTCATTATCTTTCGGAACATCAACATTACGCATGCCATTAGCCATGGCTTTACGAATGTCACGGTAAGTAACCAATCGGTTCACTGAATTCAAAGGAACATTTACTTTTGTATGGTGTCTTACCACATTCACACTTGGAACGGATAATACAACGGAAGTAATGGGCAACCCCAAATTCTTTTCCACATTATTGGCTGCTTTTTTAATTGACTCTACCAATAATTCCATATCTTCAATTCCATTTTCATTCATCGCATCATTATCGACACGTTCTACTTTTAATATATTTAATCGTGTATTAAAAAACTCGCCCACTATTAAACGAATTTCATGATTTGCAATTTCAAGTCCAGCATAAATCTGTTTATCGCTCATATTTATACCCTTTCTTACTTTATTCGGATAAAAATTATCCTTATCTTTAAAATCACCTCTATTTTACACTATTCACGAAAGAAATGGTGGTAATAATCATTTTAAACCGAAAATTAAAGAACAATTTAACCATATGTTAAAAATTGTTTCAATGATTCGCTATTTTTTTAATTGCAATTGAAATCAAGGCGTGGTAAACTATTCAAGAAATCATGAAGGGAGGGTTTTGTAAGGTGTCTCGTGTTTGTGCCATTACAGGTAAAAAAGCATTAAGCGGAAACAGACGTTCACACTCATTACGTGCCACACGTCGCAAATGGAATGTGAATTTACAAAAAGCAACGATCATGGTGGACGGTAAACCCACCAAAGTGCGCATTTCAGCTCGTGCATTAAAAACTTTAAAAGCTCAAAGTGCAAAAGCTTAATCTGTATCAATTCTAGTCATGGATTCCATGACTTTTTTTATTTTCAATACTATACCCATAAAAAAACGTTAGGACACCCTAACGCTATTTTTATATCGAAAAACCACTAGGTACAGCAGTATTAATTTGCAGCATAGCACCCATTAAATATTGAAAGCACATTCCAATAACGCTTACTAAAATAATGGCTACGATACTTAGAATCAATATCCGTAAATAAAAGTTATTGATTTTTAAATCATCCACTACATGCATTAAAGTAGAAATCATCCACAACATAACAAAACCGATGGCTAAATATATAAAATTTACATGATATGGTAACAAGAAATTTAAAGTTAATGCGGCAAACAGTAACGCTAAACTTGGCACCAACAAGTGTGACACAACCAAAGTAGCACTTACCTTTTGATGTCCAATCAATAATGTTAATGTATAAACCAATGCATTAATCATCACAAGGGCTATAGACGCAATAAATGGTATCACCCATGACATTTGGAATTGATGTATCCATAAATTGTTATAACCCAATATTGCAATCAATGGTCTTAAAAAATAACGATACAATGAATTACCAAAGGCAGCCATTAACATAAATGTTGAAACAATTTCAATAATTACAAAAACCAATAAACTACGCAGCGATAATGCCAAATGCGCATCGGGATGAATAATTAGTTGAATAAAATCCAGAAACGTTGATTTAATACCTTTAACAATTTGAATGAATACATGTTTCCAATCAACAGATTGCTTGGATTGATCTCGTTGCTCTTCAAAACCCAGTGTGTTTGTACTCGCTGTTTCTTTATTACTCATCGATTCTTTAGTATCGTTAGCATTATCACTTACGTGATCTAGATTATCAGAATGTACTGCATCAAAAACATGACCACATTTTGGGCAAGCCGTTAAGTTATCATTCACTTCCGTTAAGCAGATTGGACATTGTTTCATAATAATATTTCCTTTGTTTTCATGACTAATGCTTTACCATTTTCTATGGTTATTAATGCATCATCCGCATTAATCCATGTATTGGATACACATAATGAATCAGTGTAAGTTAAATGGTATTGATGTAAAGGATATTTAGCTTTTTCTATCGTTACATCACAATGATTCATCGTAAAAATTGAAAAGTATTGATAATCCTCTTGCTTTAAAGCATAATTCCCTTTAATACATTCCACCTTACTGTATTCATCAATCCAAGTAATAGGATATTGATAAGCCAATATCAAATTCGCAATACAATGATCGATTCGTTTACCCATAAAACCACCTAAAATGATTAAGTGTTCCCATCCTTTATTGAATAAATATTCAATTGTAGCTTTTGTGTCAGTTTCATCCTTTTCACAATTAAGCCACGTTACATTGCTTAATTGCGTTAAAATTTCTTTATTTTCTAAGCTATCAAAATCTCCCATGCAACCAACGCATTTGGCCTTATCTTTACATAATAATATCCCTGCATCAACACCAAAACAAGGTGTTTCATCGTCAACATATTTATTAACCAATGCTTGGGAGGCAACAGGGGTTACTAGATAGATGCAGCTTTGTTCCATAGTTGATCAATATTAGTTGCAATGCTTCCTTTAAATACAGCGCTACCAGCAACAAAGTTATTGCATCCAGCCTTTGCTGCTTTCTCAATCGTGGTTAAATTAATCCCCCCATCGATTTGTAGATACATATCTTGCTTACCAAATTCATTCATCATCAAATGAATCATTTGCGCACGATTAACACTTTCTTCAATAAAAGATTGGCCACCAAAACCAGGGTAAACACTCATTAACAACACTAAATCCAATTCATTTATATACGGTTGAATTACATTAACATCGGTATCTGGCTTAATGCTTAAACCCGCACTTAAACCAAGGGAATGAATCAAATCAATGCATTCTTTGATTTTTGATTTATCCTTATAAGATTCATAATGGAATGTAATATGGTTAGCACCTGCTTTAGCAAATACGGGTATAAAGTAAAGTGGATCATCCACCATTAAATGAACATCCATAACTAAATTACTTAATTTAACAAACCCTTTTAAAATATCGGGACCAAACGTTAAATTAGGCACAAAGTGACCATCCATAACATCAAAGTGCAACCACGTTGCTTTTGAATTGTTCACAATTTCCATTTGTTCATTCATTTTTGAATAATCCAAAGATAAAATACTTGGGGCAATAATTGGTTTCATAAAAACTCCTATTCTGGATAATAATATAACGTAACTGAATTACCAGCTTCTTGAGTATACTTTTCCCCAGGTTTAGGGCTCATATCCACTACTACCCAAGGAACGATGGTATTTTCTTCAACATTATCGGCATTAAATGTAGAACGGTCCAATTGCTGATTCGTTACACTCACACCCATTTCTTTTAATGCTTCTTCAGCTTCACCAAGACCCCACCCAATATAGTTAGGTATTAATACCGTAATAGGTGTTGAATAATAAATAATTAAGCGGGCATTCGTATCGGGATTAAACTGTTCACCTGGTTGTATTAATTCTTGACGAATGACTAAACCTGGATCGACTTGTTCACTATCTTCCGAAATATAAGAAACTTCTAAATTAGGATATTGCAATTGCCAGTTTTCGACATCACTTACATTCCACCCTGTAAAATCATCCATAACAACACCAATTCCGCTGGATACGGTGACTTTCACATTGCTACCAACTTCCAATTCACTATTAACATCCGGTTCTACCGATAAAACCGTTCCCTTGGCAATATTATCGGTTAATTCATAAGTGATATCAGCGTTATCTAAAATTAACCCTTGTGCTTCTAAATCCAATTTAGCTTGCGTTACATTTGAACCAATAATATTCGGAACAATGCTTTTCTTTTCTAACTTCTTATCAAATATACCTGAGCTTACTAAAATTGCAATTATCGAAATAATCAATACCAAAGTAAAACTAAGGGATATGATTTTGATCATTTTTTTTCGCCTTTTCTTAATTTTATTGGCATGCTTGCGTTGAGCGGATTGTTTAGCCGTAGTGGAAACACCAAATTCTTTTTCTTCCAATTGAGCAATTAATGTTTCATCCGCTTCATTAATAATTTGCGAAAACTTAACTGGTTCTTCCTTACGTGTTAAGCATTTATTCAAAGCTTCATACATTAAATCCGCACTGGCATAGCGTTGTTTTGGGTTTTTTGCAGTTGCAATAAGAATAATATTTTCCAAAGCTTGTGGAATATTGGGATTAAATTGACGAACACTTGGCATTTGCTCTTTAATATGTTTTAAACAAATCTTAACAGCATTGTCATCTTTAAAAGGTACATCCCCAACTAACATTTCATACAATACAATACCTAGTGCATAAATATCACTTTGCACACTTGCGGGTTTACCTTTAGCTAATTCAGGGGCTAAATAATGCACACTACCCATCACAGAATCCGCTTGAGTTAATTGCATATTGTCTTTCGTTAAGGCAATTCCAAAATCCATCATTTTGACGGTACCGTCAAATTTTATGATAATATTTTGCGGTTTGATATCGCGATGGATAATTCCTTTATCATGCGCTGCTTTGATTGCTAACACCATTTGCTTAGCAATATCCAAAGCTTCCCTAACATCCAAGGCACCTCGCTTACGCAATAATTCCTTTAATGTATACCCTTTAACATATTCCATTACCATAAATGGACGATCATTATGGGTACCTATATCATAAATTTCTACAACGTTGGGATGACTTAAATCAGCAACTGCTTTTGCTTCCCGTTCAAACCGTAATAAATTAGTAGAATCATCTGAAAGTTCACCACGCATGAGCTTAATGGCTACTTGACGATTCAATACAGTATCCAACGCTAAATACACGTCTGCCATGCCACCTTGTCCTATAAGGCGAATGACTTCATAGCGATTAGCAATTACTTCATTCACATTCATGCGCTACTCCTTTCGTTTCTTCCATTAAGATAATAGTAATATTGTCATAGCCTCCACTTTTCAAAGCTAAACCAAGTAAGGTTCTTAATTTTAAAGGCATATCACAACTGTTTTGTTGCAATACTTGTTCAATGGCACTTGCATCCACATAACCATATAATCCATCAGAACATAACAAATAATCTTGATAATTTTCGTGAATATCAAAAATGTCCATGCGCGCATTGCTCCACACGCCCAAAGCATTCGTAATCACATTTTTCTTTGGATGATTTTTTGCTTCTTCCAAAGATAATGTTCCTGCCCGATACATATCCATTACCCAGGTATGATCTACCGTTAAACTTTTTAAACCCGATTCAGCTGTATAACCGTATACCCGTGAATCGCCTATATTTATAACAAATTTACCAACACTACCACTAAATAATGCAGTTAATGTCGTTCCCATTCCTTTAAATGCTGTGTGAGTTTGCGCATACGTATATATTTGAAAATTAATTCGAGTAATATGGTAACGCACAAAATCTTTGGCTTGTTTTAAATCAGCAAAACCATGTGTTTTAGAAAAAATATCACCCAAATAATCGGTAGCCATGGTTGAAGCTACGTCACCACCCTTACCTCCACCGATACCATCACAGACAATGGCTAAAATATCGTCATTGGTATTAGCGGAAATAATATAAGAATCTTGATTAGTAGAACGGACCAATCCTTTATCGGTTACACCGTAACATTTCATTAAAGCAAACCTTCTTTTTTAGCCCGTAATTGACCACATGCAGCATCAATGTCGTCACCATGTTTTGCCCTTAATGTCGCTTTAACACCATTTTTCATTAATTGATCATAGAAACGTAATGCAGTTGCCATGTCAACGCCTTGATAACCATTTTCATCCACTGCATTGTAAGGAATCAAATTAACATACGCACATAAGCCTTCCACTAATTTTGCCAATTGTTTGGCATGTTCATTTGTATCGTTAATACCTTTTAATAAGATATATTCAAATGTAATCTTTCGATTGGAATGCTTAGAGTAAAAAGCTAAAGCATCCATTAATTCAGTTAATGGATAGGCTTTATTAACCGGCATAATTTGACTACGTAACGTATCATTTGGCGCATGCAAACTAATCGCTAAATTGTAAGGATGACCACTTAGCGCAAATTCCTTAATTTTAGGCACAAGACCACACGTAGAAATAGTTATATGCCTTCCTCCAATTTCTAAACCTTTTGGATGATTAACAATGTTACAAAAATCCATAACATTTTCATAGTTATCAAATGGTTCACCAGTCCCCATAATGACAATATTTTTGATACGTTCACCAATACTATCCAATTCCATTTGAGCATATAGTACTTGTTGCACCATTTCGCCAGCGGTTAAATCGCGTTGTTTCTTTAACAAGCCAGAAGCACAAAATGAGCATCCCATGTTGCAACCCACTTGTGAAGAAATGCAAATTGAATACCCGAAATGATAATGCATTACCACTGTTTCCACGCTGGCACCATCCAACGCAAATAAATATTTAATCGTTCCATCTTTACTTACTTGCTTGGTAATGCATTCAATCGCTAATGTTTGATAGTTTTCATTTAATAACTGTTTTTGCACTTTACTCATATCACTCATTTGATTAAAGTCAGTGCATCTTTTTTTATATAACCATGTATACAATTGATCAGCTTTGAATTTACCAAAGCCCCATTGTTTGAATTGTTCAATTAACGCAGTATGCGTTAGACTATAAATACTTTTATTTGCCATAACTCTATTTTAACAAAATCCACTTATTTTTCGTATGGTTTAACTTCGTTTACCTTTTAACCATTAATGCAGCATAAAAACTATCATTATCCACTGCATCGGGTAACATCGTCACTTCCTTAATTAGTTGATAGTCTAAGTGACGCTTTAAAAAACCTTCGACTTGTTTTTCATTTTCTTTTTTATTTAATGTACAGGTTGAATATAGTAGTTGCCCACCAACTTTTAAACTTGAAGCAACTTTATCCAACAACTGCAATTGCAATTGTTGCAATTGATCCAAGTCTTTACCATCAATGTGGTAACGAATCTCTGCGCGTCTGGCCAATACACCTAACCCACTGCAAGGTGCATCCAATAAAATCGCATCATAGTATTCATTTGTTAAATCCACATCCAATAATGATGCATTAATGACATTCACATTGTTAATGCCTAGCCGTTGACAATTTTCGTTTAATAATTGGGCCCGATGACTATGCAATTCAACTGCATCAATTGTTCCACTATTATGTAGCATCATTGCAATTTGACTTGTTTTACTTCCTGGTGCAGCACAACCATCCAAAACAATATCGCCATCCTTTAAATCTAATAACTTAACAATTTGTTGTGAATGATAATCTTGGATAACAGCTTGCCCTAAATGATAATAGTTACTTTCCTGCAAAAGCCCTTTATATTTAAATCCAATATCATCGAGTTTAAGGATGTTATCATCATTAATTAATGAAGGATTAATCTTTAATGTATTGAATCGACCAAACACTTCACTTTCTTTACAGAAAGCTTTCATTAATTGAATGGTTACACTTTCGCCATATTGTTTTTTCCACATATTGGCAATAAATAACGGAATGGAAGCACATAATCTTTCTTTTTCAAATTCGCTTAAACCATCAAAATCCAACTGTCGGACATCCGCTACTTTTCGCAAGATGGCATTAATGAATTGTTTCTCTTGCGGTTTGGCTAATTCAACTGTTTCATTAATAGCACTATAATCTGGTACATTCATATAAAACAGTTGATATACACCCATCGCTAGCAATATTTCATTGCGCTTCCCACAACTTTTTTTAATATAAGGTTTCACTTGATGTGACAAAGCTTCGAAACTTCTAAGTACGCCATAAATTAAATGGGTAGCGAATCGTTTTTCTTCATTGGAAAACATATTTAATTGTTTACGCATTAATAAATTGGCATAACCATGATGCATCATGCATTCAATTAATATGTCATAACTTACTTTTCTAATATTCATAACTTATTTATTATAAGGGCCAACAATGATTTCTACTTTATTTTTCCAAATCTTTTTATGCTTTTCGATAAAAGTAGTGATGAATTCATCAAAGATAGCATTCGCTTCACCATAAAATGTGAATATAACCGTGTGATTATCAATACCATATGGTCCAAATAATTGACCATCGAATTTAATATTATCCATTGTTTTTAATATAGAATCATAGTAATTATTAATAGTAAAAACCAATGTAATTTCTTTAGTGTATGGTGGTAAGTTACTCCGTTTACGATACGATAATTCAAAATTGGTATATCCAAAATAATCGTTATAGTGAATAAATGGTAAGTAAGGATGATTAATATCATTCACTTGCAATAAAGCTTTTCCATTAGTTTTTAACAATAATGAAAATATATCAATCATGCTTTTTTCATTGGATAAATAATCTTTACTGCTAATATAACTATCCACATCAATTCCAATTAATGTATCCCATTGCATAGTTGGGTAATTTAAAATTGCATTGGTGCCTACTAGAATCGTTTTACTTTCTAATTTATCGTTAGATAAAGGATGATTACTATCACATAGTAGTACCTTAGTATGTTTAAATATGGTGGATAGCATTAATTGCATCCGCTCTACCCCAATATTTTCATAAGAAAAGTTGGTTCCCCTACATTGAGGACACTCATTTAATTGAAAGGAAACATTGCAATGATAGCAATGATAGCTATGATCTAAATCACTGTATGTTAGTAATCTTCCGCAATGACTACATGTTAAAGGTGAACCACATTGCATGCATTTAACTAAACGATAGCTTCCTAAACGATTAACCCATACAAAACAAGTTTTTCCTTGTTTTAATGATTGATCAATTGCTTGTAAGACTTGTTTGCTTAATATTCCTTTGCCGCTCCGATAATGCATTTGCATATCAACTAATTCAACATTTAAAGATAATTCACTCTCGTCTTTGATTAACGCTGTATCATTAATTTGTGTGATGGTTGGCGTTAAGGAAACGTTTATGATTTGGCTACCGTAACGTTGATGCATATAATTTAAACAATGGTTTAATGGCACATGGGCAAAGCTTGCATAATCATAACTGCGTTGTTGACTTTCTAAAACAATCACGCAATCAAATTCACAATCCAACAAAAGAATAGAGGAGGTTGCAACAATTAGATTAGCCCCATGATTTAACGCGTAAATAACATTTAATTTTGTTAAATTAGCATATGATGATGTATAGGAAATAACATGATTAAAATAGTAATCAACGATTGATTTAACACTATTTAACGCTTTAGCATTCGGTACCATAATCAAAACTTTGTTATTATTATTTAATTGACCTAGAATAATTGGTGCAATAAATTTATTAAAATCACGATAACAATCTTTAACTAAAGATACTTTTTTCATAGGAAAAACTATTGGTCGAATGGTTGCGTCCAAACAGGTACTTTTGGTAATGTTTGGATAATTCGCTTCTTTAAGTAGTAATCCCTTTTGTAAACAATTTCGAATAAAACTTGTATTAAAGTGTTGTACCAATTGTTTTTGACTTAGTTTTTGGTTTCCCATATAATCTTGCAATATTTGTTGCTTGACAGTTAATTGTTCGCTGTAATTAGGATTAATTCTTAGCGTTGTTTGCTTAATTTTATCAAATGGATGATTATTTCTTAATGGCGCAATGATCATTTGATTTAATAATTGATTCACTGGTTTAAAACAAACTTGACTTAACCAACAGGCATATTCATATTGCTGTAACGTAAAGGCGTTTTCATTGATAACAGATTGAATTGATTTTAAAGAATGTTTATGCTCATCTAACTCAGAACAACTCACAACAAAACCAAACGCTTGTCGATGAGCAAATGACACCACTACTAATGCGCCTAAATTTAACGGTTTATCGTAAATATACGAAAATGGTTCATCAATACTTAATGGCGTATTGGCAATCAATACGTCTATTCGATGCATCGCGTTAACTCCTGTTCTATTTCTTGTTTCATTCCTTTAGTAAATACATAACTATCTTTACATTTACGAATTGCCATCTGAATAATTTGATAACTATAGGTATACTTTTTAATTTGTACCAAGTTGTTTTCATAATCTTTAGCTAAACATATTTGTAATATCCAAGCAATCATCATATCCACACTATAGCTATGTTCTTTAACTTCTTGAATTAAATCAATTAAATTTAGCGGTAAATATTTACTGGCTTCTAATAACATATTTAAATAAAGGCGGATTGCATAAGGCCAGCTGTCATTTAATAAATAATGATAGTGTGCTAACAATGCATCATTGAACCCTGTATAGCCTTTAAAAATACTATCGGTATAACACCACGAATCAATAACACGAATGTAAGGATTCATATAATGAATAAATGCATCATTGTCTCTTTTTTTGACACATAAAATTAATCCATATATCATCACATCTTCATAACTATCAAACCGATAATTATCCAATACATTTAAATCATCTTTATAAAGCTTCGCTATTTTTCTTAAATCCGGAATCCGAGATGCATGTATTGGAAAATTGGTTGCCAATATATTTTTTTGAATAATACGCGAATTATCGAACGTTGCTTCAATATCTTTTCTCAATTGCTCTTGTATCATGTCATTATTTTACTATTATTTATACTTTTTCCGCACTAATTATACAAATCACCAAATTAGATTCTATTGCAAAATGCAAATAACAAAGAGATAATCGTTTAGTCTGTACAAAAATATTAAGTATTTGTATATTTGTATTACAAATAATGCAAATAAAAGGAAATGATATGACTACTATTTCTTTGAGAATCAATGACGAAGATAGAAAACTGATTCAGGACTATGTTAAAGCGAATAATTTAAATCAATCTGAATTTATGTGAAATACCATTTTAGAGAAATCGAATATGAAATGGAAATGAACGAAGCATTTGCGAAATAATTACTAAAAGCGAAAGATGAAGCGAAGGATGAAAAACTATATACTTTAAATCAAGCTCGTAAGGAGTTAGGTATTTAATGTTTGAAATCAAATTTTCCGTAAATGCTTTGAAAGATTTGAAAAAATTAGATAAGGGCACAACCATATTAATCATCCACTGGATTGAGAAGAATTTAGTAAATTGTATTGATCCACGCCAACACGG